>SCUH01000230.1 GCA_004298295.1 Betaproteobacteria bacterium
TGTGGTACAGGTTGTAGGCCAGGTCCCATTGCTGGATGCGGCCTTCGTGCAGGATGCCGATCTCGTCGGCGATGGCGAAGGCTTCGTGCTGGTCGTGCGTTACGAGCACCGCGGTGGCGCCGGAGGCCTTGATGATGTCGCGCAGCTCGTGCGAAAGGCGCTCGCGCAGGTCGACGTCGAGGTTGGAAAACGGCTCGTCGAGCAGCAGCAGTTCGGGCCGCGGCGCGAGTGCGCGCGCGAGCGCGGTGCGCTGCTGCTGGCCGCCGGAGAGTTCGTGCGGAAACTTGTCCAGCGCGGCTGCGATCCCCACCAGCTCGGCGAGTTCCGCGACCCTGGCCTCGCGCGGGCCCTTCGCCAGTTCCCGCAGGCCGAAACGGATGTTGTCGCCGACGCTGAGATGCGGGAACAGCGCGTAGTCCTGGAACACCATGCCAATGCGGCGACGCTCGGGCGCGAGCTGGTAACCCGGTCGCGTCACGACGGTGCCGTCGATCAGGATTTCCCCCGCGGTCACGGGTTCGAACCCGGCGATGCCGCGCAGCAGCGTGGTCTTGCCGCAGCCGCTCGGACCGAGAATGCAGCCGATCGCCCCGCGCGCGAGCGCGAACGAAACATCGCGCACCACGACGCTGGCGCCGTAGGCGTGCCGCACGCCCCTGAGTTCGAGTACGGGTTGATCCGCCATGAATAAGTCAGTGCCTGGCAACCGCCAGTGATCTTTGACAGATGATAACTATTCGCATTTACCTTGATCTTGTCAAGCGCGGCTGATAAGATTTCCTGAATTTTCAAAGGGTTCTTATGACCACCCCGGAGCTGGCGCAAAGTCTTCCGGCCGCGGCCGAGGTCAGCGTTCCGTGGCTTCGCGCCGGTTCATTGCTGGTGGCGGCGCTGATCTGCGTGCCGGTGGTCGCGGTATTCCTGAACGTGCTGATTCCGCGGGCCGACACTTGGCGGCATCTGGCGAGCACGGTACTGCCCGATTATGTGTTCAACACGGGTCTGCTCGTGGTGCTCGTCGGTTTCGGCGTCATCGTGCTGGGCGTCGGTTGCGCCTGGCTGACGTCGATGTGTCGTTTTCCGCTGGCGCGCTTTTTCGAATGGGCGCTGCTGCTGCCGCTCGCGATGCCCGCATACGTCATGGCGTACGTGTACACCGATTTCCTGCAGTTCGCCGGGCCGCTGCAGGGCGCCCTGCGCGCGGCATTCGGCTGGAAGTCGGGCGATTACTGGTTTCCTGACGTGCGCTCGCTCGGCGGCGCGGCGTTCGTGCTCGGATTCGTGCTCTATCCCTACGTCTATCTCCTCGCGCGCGCCGCCTTCCTCGAGCAGTCGGCTGCGGCGCTCGAGACGGCGCGTATCCTCGGCGAAAGTTCCTGGCGCAGCTTCTGGAGCATCGCGCTGCCACTCGCCCGCCCCGCGATCGTCGCCGGCACGGCGCTGTGCCTGATGGAAACACTCGCCGATTACGGCACCGTGGCGTATTTCGGCGTCGATACGTTTTCCACCGGGATCTTTCGCGCCTGGTTCTCGATGGGCGATCCGGTGGCGGCGGCGCAACTGGGGGCGCTGCTGCTTGCGGCGGTGGGGGCGGTGCTCGCGCTCGAGCGGTTCACCCGCGGGCGCGCCGCGTTTCATTCCGGCAGCCGCAAGCGCGCCACGCCCCATGAGCTGCGCGGCGCGCGCGCTTTCGGCGCCACGCTCGCCTGCGGCCTGCCGCTGCTCATCGGCTTCGCGCTGCCGGCTGCGCTGCTGTTGCGGCTCGTTCTGCAGGACGAGGAAGCCGTGCTGAGTTTGCGCTTCGCGCGACTGGCGTGGAACAGCTTCACGCTGGCGGGCGCTGCCGCGCTCCTGGCGGTGGCGTGCGCGCTGGCGATCGCTTACGCCCTGCGTCTGCGGCCGGGCCTCGCCGAGCGCGCCGCGCATCGCATTGCAGGACTCGGTTACGCCGTGCCGGGCGTCGTTATCGCAGTCGGTGTGATGGTGCCGCTGACCCGACTCGACCAGGGGCTCGCCGCGCTGCTGTCCGCATCCATCCCGGCGAAACTCGTGCTCTCGGGCACGGTGCTCGCGCTGCTTTACGCCTATCTGGTGCGGTTCCTCGCGGTTGCGCTGCAGTCGATCGAGGCGGGGCTCGCCCGGATCAAGCGCAGCATGGACGACGCTGCGCGCAGTCTCGGCGCCGGGCCGGCCGCGACGCTCGCGCGCGTGCACGCGCCGCTGCTGGCGCCGAGCCTTGTGGCCGCGACCCTGCTGGTGTTCGTCGATGTGATGAAGGAGCTGCCGGCGACGCTCGCGCTGCGGCCGTTCGACTTCGATACCCTCGCGGTGCAGACCTTCAATCTGGCGAAGGACGAGCGCCTGGCCGAGGCGTCGCTGCCCGCGCTCGCGATCGTGCTGGTCGGGTTGATTCCGGTTTACCTCCTCGCGCGCTCGATGGCGAGGCGGTAGCGCGTCAGCGCCAGCCCGCGCGATCGTAGACCTTCTGTGCCGCAGGCTGGTTGCGCCCGAGCGCGCTCACGTTGAGCGTGTCGGGCTTGAACGTGCCGAGCGCCGCGAGTGCCGGATTGTCGGTTCTTGTCGTGCCCACCACCGGGTACTCGTTGTTGCCGTCGGCAAAGTAGCGCTGCGCCGCGTCGCTCGCCAGGTATTCGAGGAACTGGATCGCTTCGCTGCGGTGGGGTGCGTACTTCAGCACGCCGGCCCCGGAAATGTTGATGTGGGTGCCGCGTCCGTCCTGGTTCGGCCAGGCCACGCCGGTCTTCGCCACCGCTTCGCGCTCGTCGGGCTTTTGCGAGCGCGCGAGGCGCGCGTAGTAGTAGGTGTTGGCAAGCGTGAGCGCGCATTCGCCCGCAGCGACGGCTTTAATCTGGTCAGTGTCGCCGCCCTTGGGGGCACGGGCGAAGTTTGCGGCGACGCCGCGCGCCCAGTCCTCGGTCTTCGGTTCGCCCAGGTGCGCAATCAGCGCCGCGCCGAGGGAAAGGTTGTAGATGCTGGAACTCGACCGCATGCAGACCTTGCCTTTCCATTTCGGCGCTGCGAGGTCCTCGTAGCTGCGGATCTCACCCGGTTTGACGGCGTCCTTGTTGAAGACGATCACGCGGGCGCGCGTCGA
>SCUH01000231.1 GCA_004298295.1 Betaproteobacteria bacterium
GCGCTGCAAGTATCGGTGCGATGAAACCGCCAGCGACCGTCGCCATTGCGCTGCACACGCCGTTGCGGCGCGGCGCACGCAGCCTGCGCATCGCGCTGGTCGGCGCCCCGGGCGGCGGCAAGAGCACGCTGTTTCGCGCCGTGCAGGCGACCTCGGTGCAAAGCGCCGCGCTGGCGGGCTCGCGCCACGCGTACGAAGAGTGCGCGGTGCAGGCCGGCCTGGACCAAGCGCGGCTGATCCATCTGCCGAGCCTGCGCTCGCTGCTCAATCTCGACGCGGCAGACCGCGCCACGCTCAAGTACCTGCTGTGGGGCGACAGCCCGGCACCGGTCGCGCGGCACGACCCCGAAGGCGCCCCGGCGCCGTTTGCGCCGCCCGACGTGATCCTGCAGGTGGTGGACGCGACCGCGCTGGAGCGGCACCTCGAGCTGACGCTGGAGCTGCTGACGCTCTCCCGCCCGCTGGTGATCGCGCTCAACAAGATGGACGAGGCGCGCGAGAAGGGCCTTTACCTCAGCTGCAAGGCGCTTGCCCGGCGCCTGGGCGTGCCGGTGGTGCCGACGTCGGCGGCGCGGGGATACGGCATTCCCCAGCTGTTTCGCGCCGCGCTCGACGCGGTGCGCGCAGGCGTGGCGCCGGCGCCCGCCACGAGCGAGCACCTGCGCGCGAGCCTCGAACCGCTGGCCGACGCGATGCGCGATGCCGAAATCGTCGGGGCCTTCGGCGTGGCGCCGCAGTTCCTCGTCACCCAGCTCGCGCAGGGCGACCGCTATTTCATGGACGAACTGCGCCAGCACTTCCCCGCACACGCGGCCGAGGTGGCGCGCCTGTGCGTGGCGGCATCGGCGAGGCTGCCGCGTCCGCTGCGCGAGGAGCTGCACGCCGAGCGTCATCACCGCGCGGCAAGCTTTGCAGAGACGGCCACGCGTCCCGAACGCGCGGGCGAGGCGAGGGACCTGCGTTACTGGCTGGACGCACTCTTCCTCAGTCCGCGCTGGAACCTGGTGGGCAGCGCGGCGGTGTTCGCGCTGGTCCTGTTCATCGTGTTCGGCGTCAGCGCCTGGCTCGACAGCGTCACTGCGGCGCGGCTCGCGGCGTGGGCTTCGGCGTGGCAGCCGCAGTCCACCGGCGGCATCGTCGGGCGGGCGGTGGCCGACGGGCTGATCGGGCTCGTCGGGATCGTAGTGCCTTACATGATCCCGCTCGTGATGCTGCTCGTGGCCCTCGAGCAAAGCGGCGTGATGGCGCGCATCGCCTTTGCCGTCGACCGCGGCTTTCACCGCATCGGCCTGCACGGCGACGTCGCCCTGCCGTTTCTCCTCGGTCTGGGCTGCAACGTGCCGGCGATCTCGGCTTTGGCGCGCGGCGGGCGGGGGCGGGAGCGCGTCGCCGCCGCGCTGCTGATCACGTTCGTGCCCTGCTCGGCGCGCTCGGCGCTGGTGCTCGCGCTGGCCGGCAAGTACCTGGGGGGCCTGGCGGTGGCCGCGATCTTTGCCGCCGCCATGATCGTGATCGCGCTCCTCGGCAAGCTGCTCAAGACTCGCGAAACCCTGGCGGGCCCCGGAGTGGTGCTCGAAATTCCGCCCTACGCGCGGCCCAAGATGCGCGTCCTGCTGCGCGAGACCTGGTCGCGGACGCAGGACATCGTCACCATCGTGCTGCCGCTATTGGTCGGCGGCAGCGTTGTGCTCGCGCTGCTCAATCATTTCGGCGCCGATGTCTACATCAATGCGGCGCTCACGCCGGTGACGGCGTGGTGGCTCGGGTTGCCGCTGGTGCTGGGCGTGCCGATCCTCTTCGGCGTGCTGCGCAAGGAGCTTTCGCTGCTCATGCTGTACCAGGCGTTCGGCAGCTTCGAGATCATGCAGTTCCTCGACCCGATCCAGCTCCTGACGCTGTTGCTGTTCCTGACGTTTTACGTGCCCTGCGTTTCCACCTTCGCGGTGATGCTGAAGCTGTTCGGTCGCAGGACGGCACTGAATTCCGTCCTGCTGTCGCTGGGCGTGGCGCTTGCGGCGGCTGGCGCGGCGAGGCTCACGCTGCTCGGCGCGCAGGCGCTCGCGCGCTGACACTGCGCACCGCGGTGCACGAGCGCGAGAACGCAAATCCAGGGCACCGGGGCAGGGATGGGGCAGAATGGGGCCATGGCGATCTCCGAGATTCCGGCGAATCTGGTCGGGGGCGGATCGCGCAAGGAGCCCGGCAATTGAAATTCATCGGCAGGACCGTTCGCGACGCCCTGCTTGATTGGGGCGCGCGCCTGCGCCGCAACAGCGCAGCGCCGTACAACGCCGAAGACGAGCCGCCGCTGCGCTCGGAGCTGCTCAGCGCCGACCAGATGGAACAGCACGGCAAGATTCTGGCCGGTACGCACAAGTTGAGCCTCAAGTCCGCGCCGGACCAGCTGCTCGCCCGGCTGGCGGCGAATGAGGCCGTGCTGATCGGCGTTTGCGGCCTGCTGACGGTGGCGGTGAGGGCGAATCGCCGGATCTCTCCGGCCGGGGAGTGGCTGCTCGACAACTTCTATCTGATCGAAGAGCAGATCCGGACCGCCAAGCGCCATCTGCCGAAGCGTTACAGCCGCGAACTGCCGCGCCTCGCCTACGGCCCGTCGGCCGGGCGGCCCCGCGTTTATGACATCGCGCTCGAGTCGGTCTCGCACGGCGATGGGCGCGTCGATCTGGAAAGCCTCACCCGCTTCGTCGCCGCGTACCAGAAGGTGACCGCGCTCACCCTGGGCGAGTTGTGGGCCATCCCGATCATGCTGCGGCTGGCGCTGATCGAGAACCTGCGGCGCGTGGCGGCACGAATTTCCGCCGGCACGCTGGACCGCGACCAGGCGAACGCCTGGGCGGACCAGATGATGGAGGTCGCCGGGAAGGACCCGAAGAGCCTGATTCTCACGATCGCGGACATGGCGCGCTCGAGTCCGCCGATGACCACGCCGTTCGTGTCCGAATTCGCCCGCCGCCTGCAGGGACAGAGCCCGGCCCTCGCGCTGCCCCTCACCTGGATCGAGCAGCGGCTTTCCGAGTCCAGCCTGACGATCGAGCAATTGGTGCAGGCCGAGGCCCAGAAGCAGGCCGCCGACCAGGTCTCGATCAGCAACAGCATCGGCAGTCTCCGGTTTCTGGGGGCGATGGACTGGCGCGAGTTCGTCGAAACGATGAGCGTGGTGGA
>SCUH01000023.1 GCA_004298295.1 Betaproteobacteria bacterium
CTCCTGGAAGATCTGCAGGCGGATCGCGCCGCCCTCCGAGATCTGCGGCTTGATGCGCAGCGTCAGGCCGACGTCCTTGCGCTCGATGGTCTGGAACGGCGTCGGCGTGGTCGCCGCGGCGGAAACGGCATACTGGCCGGTGATGAACGGCACGTTCTGGCCGATGACGATCTTGGCCTCCTCGTTGTCCAGCGTCAGCAGCGTCGGCGTCGAAAGGATGTTGGCGTTGGAGTCCGCCTCGAGCGCGCGCACCAGCAGGCCGAGGTTCAGGATCTCGCCCACGCCCGGGATGTTGATGGTGCCCTTGACCACGCCGATGTTCAGGCCGCGCCCGGCGACGCCGGGGTTCTGCGAAAAACCGATGATGTTCTGGCTCGGGGTGCCGAAATTGGTGCCACCGAAACCCTGGGTGCTCGACTTGCCGAGGCCCGAAAGGCTTTGCCACTGGATGCCGAACTCCGCCGCCTTGTCCGCAGTCACCTCGGCAATCAGGGCTTCGACATACACCTGCGCGCGGCGCACGTCGAGCTTCTCCACCGCGGCGCGCAGGTTGTTGTAGATCGCGTCGGGCGCCGTGATGATGATCGAGTTGGTGGCCGCGTCGGCCTGGATGATCCCGGGCGAAGCCGCAGCGGCCTGCGCCGGCGGCTGCGCCTGCCCGAGCGGCGGCGCGGCGGGACGCGCGGCCGCCGCCGCGGCGGGCGCCGATTCGCCCGTGTACACGGCCCGCAGCACTTCGGCCACCTTCACGGCCACCGCGTTCTTCAGGTAGATGACGTGAATGTTGCCGCCCGCGCTGGTCGGTGAATCGAGCATCGCGACCAGCTGGCGCACCCGCAGCAGCCGGGCCGGATTGCCGGCATGGGCGAGCAGGCTGTTGGTGCGGGCATCCGCAGTGATCGTGAAACGCTGCGTCGGATCGGCGGCCTGCGCGGGTTCGGTCATCAGGCGGCTGATGGTCTGCGCGACATCGATCGCCGATGCGTGCTGCAGGCGGACGATGATCGGATCGGAGTCGCTCGGCTGGTCGATCGATTCGATGATTTTCTCGATGCGCTGCAGGTTGCTCGCGTAATCGGTCACCACCAGTGCATTGCTGGCCGCGTAGGCCATGATCGTGTTGTTGGTCGGGATCAGCGGGCGCAGCACGGGCACGATCTGCACCGCCGACTGGTGCTGCAGCCTGAACACCTGCGTCAAGACCGATTCCGCCGCGCGCGGCCGCTCCGGCGCGGGCGCCGGGGCACCGCGGAAGAACTTGGCGTCGGCCTCGGGCACGATCATGACGACGCCCCGCTCCTCGACCGCCGTAAAGCCCTGCAGCCGAATCGCCGACAGGAACACGGAGTAGACGAGTTCCCTGGCCACCGGTCTCGCGGAAACGATATTGACGGTGCCCTTGACGCGCGGATCGAGCACGAAGTTCTTCCCGGTGATCTCGCCCACGACCTTCACCACGCCTTCGATGTCGGCGTTGGCGAAATTCAGCGTGACGAGATCGGGGCCGTTCGGGCGCGCGGCCGCGCCGGTGCGCGCGCGTTCGGCCGGGCCCGCATCGTCCGCGGGCAGGGCCTGCCCGGCCGCGGCCAGCAGGACGATCGAGAAAGCAGCCGTTTGCAGCCAGCGTCGGGTCATGGTTGGGTCCTTGGATGCGCCACCCGCAAACGATGGCAGGGTCATTTGTTAACCGTTCGGGCAGCCGGTGCGGCGGTAGCGCGCCGCTTCGGCCACGAAAGCGTTTCGCGCGCGCCGCCGCGCGTCAGGATAACGTGATCCGAGTGGACTTCGGCGAGCCGGACACCCGGCGCGACGTCCTCGCCCTCGTTGACCGCCAGAATCTGTTTCGCATCGAGCTGCACCACGGCGTAGCCGCGCCGCCCTCCTGAAGCGGCCACGATGCCGAGCAGCGTGATCGCGATGCCCGTAGGCGCCGCGGCGCTCTGCGCGCGCGGCGGGCTGCCAAACAGGGCACCCGCGGCGGCCACATTGCCGCTCGGCGCCGCGACGGGTTCGCTGCGCGGTTCGGCGCGCGGCGCGAACCAGATCCAGGTCCAGTACGCAAGCACCAGACCCAGCAGCGCCACGGCCGCCAGCGTCAGCGCCGACAGGAGGGCCGCCTGCAGGAGCGTCGATCGGCCGATCAGGAATTCCCGCATCCGATTTCTTCAGCCACGACCCGGATGCGGTCCGGGCCGGGCGCGGCTGTCAACCGGAAGCAGGTCTCGCTCCATGATCATGCACGCTGTCGCCTGCGGAATGCGTCGGGAATCGACTAAAGCATTATATATAATGAAAGTTATTCTTCCCCAGGCACTCGGCGTTCGTTTGACGGAGATCATGTGGCGGCACTGAGCGGGCTTCGCGCGCAACGCGGCTTCACCTTGCTCGAAGTGATGGTGGTGGTCGTGATTCTCGGCATTCTCGCCGCCCTGGTGGTGCCGAAAATCATCAGCCGGCCGGACGAAGCGCGGGTGATCGCGGCCCGGCAGGACATCGCCAGCCTGATGCAGGCGCTGAAACTCTACCGCCTCGACAATCAGCGTTATCCCACCACCGAACAGGGATTGCAGGCGCTGGCATCCAAGCCGACCGCAGCGCCGATTCCGCCCAACTGGAAGGCGGGCGGATATATCGAGCGCCTGCCCAAGGATCCCTGGGGCAATGCCTACCAGTACCTCAGTCCCGGCGTGCATGGCGAGATCGACGTCTTCAGCTTCGGCGCCGACGGCGCGCCCGGCGGCGAGGGCAACGATGCCGACCTCGGTTCCTGGAATCTCTAGCCGCGCGCCGCAAGACCGCGGCGAACGCGGTTTCACGCTCATCGAGATGCTCGTGGCGCTGGTGATCATGGGGCTGTTCGTCGGGCTGGTGACCGCCATCGTGCTGCCGGAGGACCGCGCCGTGCTGCGCGTGGAAGCGGAGCGCCTGGCGCAGCTGCTGGATTTCGCGGCGGCCGAGGCGCGGCTCACGGGAACCTCGATCGCCTGGACCGCCGATGCCTCGGGCTACCGGTTCTCGCGCGCCGGCGAGGACGCCGAGTGGTCCGAAATCCGCGACAGCGACCTGTTGCGCGCGCGCACGCTGCCGCAGGGCGTGGTGGTCTCGGGCTTTCGCGTCGAGAACATGCGGCCGCAAGGCAGCATGCGCCTGGAGTTTCCGCCCCAGGGTATGTCGCTCGCTTTCACGATCGCCATGTCCCTGGGTGAGGAGCGTTATGCCATCGCGGGATCCCCGGTCGGCGACGTGCGCCTGCTGCCGGGAGAAGGGGCGAGCCCTGGCGAAGTCGCGCGGCCCTAGGCGGACCGGCTTCACGCTGATCGAGGTCCTGGTCGCGCTGGCGATCGTCTCGATCGCGTTGCTGTCGGCGCTGCACGCGGCGGGGCTGGGCGCCAACAACGTCGGCGAGCTGCGCTCGCGCCTGCTCGCCGCCTGGGTGGCCGAGAATCGCCTGGCGGAACATCGCGCCCGCGCGGACTGGCTGCCGCTCGGCCTGGCGCGCGGCAGTGCGAGCGAAGGCGGGCTCGAATTCAACTGGACCGAGGAAGTGATCGCCACGCCGAATGCCGCGTTCCGACGCGTCGACATCCGGATTTTCGCGGCCGGCGACGAGTCGCACCGGCTCGCGCACCTCGTCGGCTTCGTCGTCAACGCACCCGGGACGGTGCGATGAGGTCCGCACCCGGTCGCGCTGCACGCGGCTTCACGCTGATCGAGCTGATGACCGCGCTGCTGGTGCTGTCGCTGCTCGCACTGATGTCCTACCGCGGGCTGGGCGCAGTGCTCGAGACGCGCGAACACGTCAGGCAGGAAACCGACAAATGGCAGCGCGTGGCGGCCTTCTTCGCGCGCTTCAAACGCGACGTGGAACTGGTGTCGCCGCGCGCGGTGCGCTTCGGCGGCGGCAGCGCACCGGCCTGGCGCGGCGCTGCGGCAGCGACATCGGAGGCGCGCCTGGAATTCAGCCGCTTTGCCGCGACCGAGGGCGTGGACACCGCGCGTCGCGTCGGCTACGGGCTGAACGAAAAACAGGAGATCGAGTTGTGGCTCTGGCCCGGACTCGACGTTGCGCCGGACGCGCTGCCCGCGCGCCATGCCGTGCTGGCGGGCGTCACTCGCTTCGAGCTGCAATACCTCAGTCCGAGCCTGGCGTGGGTCGACGCCTGGCCCACTACGGCATCCGACCCGCCGATTCCGCGGGCCGTGCGCCTGCAGCTGGTGCTCGCCACGGGCGAGGAAATCGTGCGCGTCTTCGCGCTGCAATCATGAAAGCGCTCGAGCGCGGGGTCGCCATCGTGCTGGCCATGGGCGTGGTCGCCCTCGCCGCGATCGCCGCGACGGCCATCATGGTTTCGCAGAGCACCTGGGCGCGGCAGACCGAACTCACCGCCAATCAGATCCAGGCGCAGGCGGTGCTGCAGGCCGGTGCCGATTGGGCGCGCGCGGTGCTGAGCGACGACCTGCGCGCCGGCGGCGTCGACCACCTCGGCGAGCCGTGGGCGCTGAAGCTGCCGCCGCTGCAGGTCGAAAACGGCGAACTCGTGGGCAGCATCGCGGACCAGCAGGGCAGTTTCAATCTCAACAACGTGGTGAGCGATGGAAAGATCAGCCTGGCGCAGCTCGCGCACCTGCGGCGGCTGCTGGCGATCCTGGGATTGCCGGACGAGCTCGCCGACGCCCTCGCCGACTGGGTCGACGCGGACGGCGAACCGCATCCGCGCTACGGGGCCGAGGACGCCTACTACCTCGCGCTGGATCCGCCCTACCTCACTGCCAATCGGCCGCTGACCGACGTCGCCGAGCTCGCGCTGGTGCGCGGCTTCGACGACAATGTACGTGCGCGCCTGCGGCCCTACGTCAGCGCGCTCCCGCGCGTCGCGGCCGTCAACGTGAATACTGCCCCCGCCGAAGTGCTCGCCGCCGTGATCGATGGCCTGGAGCTGCGCGAGGCCCAGTTGCTGGTCGCGCAGCGCGAGCGGGCCTACTTTCGCAGCGTGGACGACTTCCTCAGGCGGCTTCCGCGCGGCGTCGAAGCGGCCGCCAGCGACATCAGCGTCAGCAGCCATTACTTCGTGGCGACGCTGCGCGTGACGATCGGCGGCGCGCAGGCGCGCGGCAAGGCCCTGCTCGCGCGCGGCGCCGGCGGATGGCCCGAGGTCGTGTGGCGAAAATACCTATGAGCCTGTTGCGAATCCACGGTTCATTGCACGCAGCACCGCAAACCTGCCAATGGGCGCTGCTCGGCAGCGGTCGCGAAGCGCTGCTCGGCGCCGGCCCGCTGGCGCAATTGCCGCAGCGCGCCGAGCGCGTTCAGCTGGTGCTGCCGGCCGGCGAAGTCCTCATCACCCGCGCACGCCTGCCGGAGTCGGCCAGGCGCCGCAGCGGATCGGTGCTGGCATTTGCGGTGGAGGAACAGACGCTGGGAGAGCCCGATGCGCATCAGGTCAGCTGGCTGGGTTCGGTCGCCGGCGCAGACGTGCTCGCGGTCGTTGACCGGGCCGGACTGCAGCAATGGCGCGATGCGCTCGAAGCGGCGGGCATCCGCGGCTACGAGCTGCACTGCGAAACCCTGATGCTGCCGTGGGCGCCGGGCGAATGGAGTCTCGCCTGGGACGGCCGCGAAGGATTCGTCCGCGTCAACGCGTTCGAAGGCACGACCACCGATTGCGGCGGCCCGGGCGCTCCGCCGCTGTCGCTGCGCATGATGATCGAGGAAGCGAAGTCGCGCGGCGAGGCGCCGACATCGGTGGCCGTGTATGCCATGGCGCCGGACGCGCTGCCTGAAATCGAGCCCTGGCAGCGCGCGCTCGGCGTCGCACTGCGTCCCGCCGGCCTCTGGAGCTGGCGCACTGCGCTGCCCGAGGCCGGCGTCAGCCTGGCGCAGGAGCGGGCACGCTGGCGTTTTGCGCCGGACGCTCTCGCGAAACTGCGTCCGGCAGCGTGGCTCGCCGCGGCCGCCCTGGCCATCCATGCCACTGCGCTGATCGCCGATTGGACGCGGCTGGCGGGCGAGCAGCGCAGCCTGCGCCAGCGGATGGAAACCGGATTCCGGGCGGCGTTTCCCGACGCCGTCGCGATCGCCGACCCGGCGCTGCAGATGCGGCGCAAGCTCGCCGAGGCGCGCCACGCCGTCGGCCAGCCCGATGGCAGCGACTTTCTGCCGATGATTGCGAGCGTGGCGGGTGCGCTGAAGGCGGCGCCGGCCGGCAAGTTGCGCGTGCTGTCCTACGAGGGCGGACGCCTCACACTCGAGCTTGCCGCCGTGGACGAGGCCGGGGTGCGGCGCATCGTCGCGCGCTTGCTCGAGGCGGGCCTGCGACCCGAGGCCTCGGCGGCGTCGACGCGCACCGGCAGCGGTACGGTGGTCCTCGCGGTGCGCTCGTCATGAGGGCGCGGCTGCAAGAACTGTGGCAATCGCGCTCGCCGCGGGATCGGGTGGTGATCGTCGTGCTGGCCGTGGTCGTGGCAGCCGTGCTGTATGCGTGGCTCATCCAGTCGGCCAGCCGGGCGCGTGCCAATCTCGGCACGTCGGTGTCCGCACTTCGCGCGCAGGCGCTCGCTTTCGATCGGGACGCGACCGAGCTCGCGCGCGTGCGCGCGGTGCGCGTCCCGCCGCCGCCGCAGGGCGATCTGCGCACGCAGGTGCAGTCGCAGCTGGCCGGCGCGGGGCTCGCCGCAGGGCTGTTGCGGATCGATGCCACCGACGCGAACCACGTTCAGGTGGTGTTCGGATCGGTTGCGTTCGCGGACTGGCTGGCGTGGGTGACCGCGCTGCAGGCGCAATACGTTCGTCTCGAGACCGTCCGCGTCGAGGCCCTGACCACGCCGGGTCTGGTCGGCATCACGGCCACTTTCGCGCGCGCCACGCCACAGTGAGCCGGTGGCAGTTGATCGGGTTCGGGCTCGGCGTCTACGCGCTCGGGCTCGTCGCGACCGCCCCGGCGACCCTGATCGATGCCAACCTGCTGAGTCGGACGCAAGGCCGGCTGGGGCTGGTCGAAGCGCGCGGCACGCTGTGGTCGGGGACCGGACAGATCGAACTGCGCGATGCGAATCGTCGCAACGCCATTGCGAGACACGTCGCCTGGCGCATGCGGCCCGCGTATCTGCTGCAGGGCCAGCTTCGCTATGAGGTCGGATTCGACCATGCGTCCAAGCGTTTTTCCGTGGCCATCCTGCCGTCGCGGATCGAGCTCTCGGAAGCCGAGATCAACCTGCCGGCCGGGGCCCTGGCACTGGCCGTACCGAAGCTGGCGCCGCTCGAGCTCACCGGCGAACTGACGCTGCGCGTCGCCCGGCTCGGCATCGACCGCGGCGCGCCGCGGGGCAATGCGACGCTGCAATGGCGCGGCGCCGGATCGGCGCTGTCGCCGGTTGCGCCGCTGGGCGATTACGAATTGCACCTCGAAGGCGACGGCAGCGTGCTGCGCGCATCCCTGCGCACGCTCCAGGGACCGCTGCAGCTGACCGGACAGGGCGCCTGGAGCAGCGGCCGCAACCCGGAGTTCACGGGCACGGCGCAGGTCCCGCCGCAGCACCAGCAGCAGCTCTCGCCGTTGCTGCGACTGATGGCGATCGAGCGCGGCGCCGGGAATTTCGCGTTGCAATTGAAATAGCCGGCCATTCGGATCCTGGCGCGGGGCTCCGAGAAGCGCTCGCGGACCTGCCGTGCGCCCTGTCAGGCACATTGGCGATCCGATTCGTTGATGGCGATCAAGCGCCCGCGAGGAACCCGGTGCAAGCGCAAAGAGATGGCCGCAGAATGATTTTGCGGCAGGAGGGTATCCGAGGGGGTCGCGGGTTTCGATAGGGTCGAAACCGCGCCGTCGCACGCGTTGCACTTTCCTTTCCGGGTACGGCCGCCATCACGCTCCTGTCGCGTTGGCGCAACGCAGAGGAGAAGCTATTGGCTCTCGTTCAGCGCACGGCGCAACCCGGCGACAACCTCGCGGCTTACTTCGCAGGTAACGAAGGGCGGCGCCTCGCGCTTACCGACGGTTCGCGGGTCGGCGTGATCGGCGGCGGACCGGCCGGCACGTTCTTCACTTACTTCCTGCTGCGCCTGGCCGAGTCGGTCGACATGAACCTCTCGGTCGACATCTACGAACCGCGCAGCTTCACCTGCCAGGGCCCCGCGGGCTGCAACCATTGCGGCGGCATCGTTTCCGAATCGCTGGTGCAATTGCTCGCCACCGAAGGCATCAACCTGCCGCCTTCGATCGTGCGGCGAGGCATCGAGTCCTATGTCCTGCACATGGACGTCGGCAACGTCCGCATCGAGACGCCTTTGCGTGAAAAGCGCATCGCGGCAGTGTTCCGCGGCAACGGGCCGCGCGTCTCGGAGCCCGTCGGTGCGTCCGGGAGTTTTGACGGCTACCTGCTCGAATTGGCCGCAGCCTCCGGTGCGAAGGTGGTGCGCAAACTGGTGAATGAGATTGCGTGGGACGGCGGCCGGCCCCAGGTGACGAGTTCCGACGGTTCGAGCGCAACCTACGACCTGCTCGCAGTCGCCGCCGGTGTCAACAGCCGGGTTCCGCAGCTGTTCAGCGAGGTCGCCCCGCAATATCGCTCGCCCAAGACGCTCAAGACCTTCATCTGCGAATTCAAGCTCGCGCCGGAGGCGCTCGACAGGCATATCGGGCCCTCGATGCACGTCTTCCTGCTCGACATTCCGCGCCTCGAATTCGCGGCGCTCATTCCGAAGGGCGAATTCCTGACGCTGTGCCTGCTCGGGCACGACGTCGACAATGCGCTCATCGACACCTTTCTCGGCGCACCCGAAGTGAAGGCGTGTTTTCCGGATGGCGCCATGCCGACCCCGGTATGCCACTGCTTCCCGCGCGTCAACGTCGAGGCTGCGGCACAGCCCTATGGCGATCGCATCGTCTGGATCGGCGACGCCGGAGTGGCGCGACTTTACAAGGACGGCATCGGCTCGGCCTATCGCGTCGCCAAGGCGGCGGCCAAGACGGTGGTGCATCACGGCGTCTCGAGCGAGGATTTCCGGCAGCACTTCTGGCCGGCGTGCAAGCGCATCGACAACGACAATTCGATCGCCAAGCTGATTTTCGCCGCCAGCGGGCTGATCCAGAAGCGCCGTTTCCTGCGGCGCGGCGTTCTGCGCATGACGGCCAACGAGCAACGCCGGGGCGCGGCACGCCGCCACATGAGCACCGTGCTGTGGGACCTGTTCACGGGCAGCGCACCGTATACGGAAGTGCTGTCGCGCAGCTTTCACCCCGAGTTTCCGGCCATGCTGTGCTGGAACCTGATCGCCGGCAACCTGGTGCGCAGCCGGCCCAATGGCAGCGAGGAACGACCGCATGAATAAGGCCAGCCTGGGACAGTGGTATTCCAAGGGCGATGTCGTCATCCGGCAGGGCGAATACGGCGAACACATCTACGCCGTGCAGGAAGGCGAGCTCGAAGTGGTCAAGGAACGCAAGGGCGGCGGCGAGATCCGGGTCGCGGTGCTGCACGCCGGAGACATCTTTGGCGAGATGGCGATCCTGCAAAAGGAGGTACGCTCGGCCACCGTGCGCACCCTCACCGAGACGCGGCTGCTCACCGTGGACAAGAAGACCTTCATGAGCCGCGTCCACGAGGACCCGTCGCTCGCCTTCAATATCGTGCGCATGATGGCGCAGCGCATTCGGGCGCTGAACGCGCAGCTTGGCGAGCGGCGCGCCCGGGTCGAACGCCGCCGCCTCGAGCGGCGCACCGGAAAGCAGCGCCGCGTGGGCCCGCGGCGCTCGGGCCAGTGAGAGTCCCGCCATGAAGACGGCTTCGTTTCAAGAGGTCCTCGCCAGACCGAAGCAATCGGAGCAGTTGCCACCGTGCGGCGCGGGCTGTGCCACGGGCGCCGATATCCGCGGCTGGATCGGCGTGATCGCACAGCGCCGCAAACTCGGTCTGTGGGACGCCGAAGCCTTTTCCAGGGCCTGGCGCATGGTGACGAACGTAAACCCGTTCCCGGCTACGCTGGGCCGCATCTGCCCGCATCCGTGCGAAGCCGGCTGCAACCGTGCAGGCAAGGATGGCGCGGTTGCGATCAACGCGCTCGAGCGCTTTCTGGGCGACTGGGGGCTGCGCCAGGGTCTCGAACTGGAACGGCTCGAGATCGGCGAAAAGCCGGAATCGATCGGTGTTATCGGGGCCGGACCCGCCGGTCTGTCGTTTGCTTATCAGATGGCCAGACGCGGCTATCGCGTCACGGTTTACGAACGGAACGCGAAACCCGGCGGCATGCTGCAGTACGGAATTCCCGAATATCGCCTGCCTGAACGCATTCTCGCCGCCGAGATCCAGAAGATTCTTGCGCTCGGCATGGAACTCAAGCTGGGAACCGGAATCGGCCGCGAGGTTTCGGTGCGCGAACTGAAGGCGCAACACGACATCCTGTTTCTCGGCATCGGCGCCCTGCGCGCCCGCATGCTCGGTATCCCAGGCGAGGATGGCGGCAGCGTGTGGACCGGGACCGAATACCTTGCCAGCGTCAATCGCGGCGAGCCGCCCGCACTCGGCGCGGAGGTGATCGTCGTCGGCGGTGGCAACACCGCGATCGACGCCGCGCGCACCGCGCGCAGAAGCGGGGCCCGCGTCACGCTGCTCTACCGGCGCACACGGCAGGAAATGCCCGCCATTGCCGCAGAGGTCGAGGACGCGCTGGCCGAAGGCGTCACGCTCACTTTTCTCGCTGCGCCCGTGCGCATCGGCCGCACGGGTGCCGAGGTCAGTTCGGTTGCCGTGCAACAGATGCAACTTGGAGACCCCGATGCCTCGGGCCGTCGCAAGCCGGTCGCTGTGAGCGGATCGGAATACGAGTTGCCGGCGAGCGCGCTCATCGCTGCCGTCTCGCAGGAACCGGACTGGGAGGGGCTCGACGAACTCGCCCCGGGAGCGCCCTGGATCCGGAGCGCACAGCACGGGCGAATCGATGACGCGCTCTGGGCCGGTGGTGACGCGCTCGGACTGGGAATCGCCGGTCTCGCCATTGCGAACGGCCGCCGCGCGGCCGAAGCGCTGCACGCCCGGCTGCGAAACCGCGAGCTGCGTATTCCACCGGCACGCATTCCAATCGCAGGCGATGCGATCAAATCGGATTTTCATTGCGATCGTGCGCGCGCCGTCGCTCCGGAGATTTCGGTCGACGATCGACTAACGGCGCCCGAGGCCGAGGTGCGCGGCACGATCGGCGAAGCGCAGTTTCTGGAGGAAGTCGAACGCTGCTTTTCCTGCGGCCTGTGCTTCGGCTGCGAGCAGTGCTTCATGTACTGCAACGGCGGCGGTTTCTCGCGTCTGGAGGAGCCGACGCCGGGGACCTACTTCGCGCTCAAGCTCGACGCCTGCGAAGGCTGCCGCAAGTGCATCGAGCTCTGCCCATGCGGCTATCTCACCGCGGAGCCGATGGGCTAGCTAGCCGGCGCGCGGACCCTCTGCCGAAGGTGCTTGCACCAGCGTGCAACCTGTGGGCGCGGCTTCGCCTTCGAGGTACGCTTTGAGCGCCGCGTTCATTTCGAGGAATCCGGCGCGGTTGTAGCCTGCGAGCAGGCGATACATTATGGGGGCGAGCGCCCCCTTGAACACCTCGCCCTGCGTCAGTTCAGTTCGGTCGGGTGCGAGCGGCCGGAGGATGAAGTAGTGATCGCCGGAAAACAGCGCCGTCGCGATCATCTTGCCAGTCCAGCGGAACTCCACCTCGGGCTGCACCACGGTCAGCATGGCGCGAAACCAGACCGCCAGCGATCCTCGAGGACGAAACAGCACGCTCAGCACCCCGCCCGGCACGAGCGGGCCCGATATCTTGCGGATGACGGGGTTCCAGCGCCGATAGGCAGGAAAATCGCTCAGCGCCTGCCACACCCTCGCGGGTGCCGCGGCGATCTCGACGCTCGTCACGATCTCGTGCATCCCTCGGTTGCCTCTCTGGCCGAAATGTAATCCGTAAGCGCCTTCACGTCGCCCTCGATGACTTCGTAGCGCTGCGGGCGGTCTTCCAGCCCTTCGAATCCTGGCGGCCGTTCCGGATCGCGTCCCAGCGCCGCGCGGATCGTTGCCGCGAATTTCGCCGGCAGCGCGGTCTCGAGGCAGATCAGCGGCACGCCTGGCTCGCGATGCTCGAGCCCCACCTTGATGCCGTCCGCGGTGTGCGGATCCACCATCACGCCGAAACGATCCTGCACACGCCGGATGGTGGCAAGTCGATCGGCATGCGTGCTCATGCCGGACACGAACCCGGTTGCGGCGATGCGTTCGCGCAATGCCGAGAGGTCGAACTCGCCGCCCGCATCGAGGTCCTGCCAGAGTCGACTGACGCGGGCGCCGTCGCGTCCCACGAGATCGAATACGTAGCGCTCGAAGTTCGAGGCCTTCGAAATGTCCATCGAGGGACTCGAGGTGGCGACCGCGGCGCCGCGCACGCGGTAGCGCCCGGTGCGGAAGAACTCGTCCAGCACGTCGTTCTCGTTGGTGGCGAGGATCAGGCGCCTCACGGGCAGGCCCATGGCGCGTGCCACGTAACCGGCGTAAATGTTGCCGAAGTTGCCGGAGGGCACGGCGAACGAGACCTGCTGGCCGTCACTCCGGGTCGCCGCGAAATAGCCCTTGAAGTAGTACACCACCTGCGCGGCGACGCGCGCCCAGTTGATCGAATTCACCGCACCGATGCGGTGGTGCGCCTTGAATTCGGCGTCGGCGTTGACCGCC
>SCUH01000232.1 GCA_004298295.1 Betaproteobacteria bacterium
GCTTGCAGTCATGGCAAAAGTATCCGCAGTCGAGATCCGCGTCGGCAATCTGATCGAGTGGGACAAGCGCGTGTGGCGCGTGCTGAAGTGCTACCACGTGCACGTCGGCGGCCGCGGCGGCGCGTTCATGCAGGTGGAGATGAAGGACATCGAGGCCGGCACCAAGACCAACCAGCGCTTCCGCACCGAGGACAAGGTGGAGCGCGCCTACGTCGACGCGCGCGAGATGCAGTACCTCTATCAGGAGAGCGACAGCTACGTCTTCATGGATCATCAGAATTACGAGCAGCTGTCGTTGTCGGCCGAATTCCTCGAAGGCCAGACCGGTTTCCTGCTGCCGAACACCGACGTGCAGGTGAACTTCTACAACGGCCGCGCGATCGGCCTCGAACTGCCGCCCTCCGTGGTGCTCACGGTCACCGACACCGAGCCCGGCATCAGGAACGCGACCGCCACCAACATGTTCAAGGCGGCGACCACCGATACCGGCCTGGTGGTGCAGGTGCCGCCGTTCATCAACCAGGGCGAGCGCATCAAGGTGAGCACCAACGACGGCAGCTACATGGAGCGCGCCTAACGCCACGCGGCGCTCACGGCGGCGGCAGCAGTCCCTGCAGCGCTTCGCGGTAGGCCACGCTCTTTCTGAAATCGCGCCCGCCCCTGCGCCGCATGCGCTCGGCGCGCGCGGCGAGCGCGAGCGGCGTCGAGCCGAGCGACTCGAGCAACTGCCCCTGCCCTTCCGGGTCCTTGCATAGCAGCACCATGTCGCAGCCCGCGGCGAGCGCGGCGCGGGCGCGCTCGGCAACCCCGCCCGCGATGCTCGCGCCCGCCATCGACAGGTCGTCGCTGAAGATCAGGCCGTCGAATCCCAGCCTGCCGCGCAGGACCTGCTGCAGCCAGTAGGCGGAATACCCTGCGGGCTCCGGGTCGGCCTGCGTATAGATCACGTGCGCCGGCATCACGCCGCCCAGACCCGCGGCAATCGCCGGCCGGTAGGGCGCGACATCCTTGCGCAGGATCTCGGCGAGTGCGCGCTCGTCGCGCGGTAGGGCGACGTGCGAGTCGAGCGCGGCAAAGCCGTGCCCGGGGAAATGCTTGCCGACCGCCTGCATGGCGCCCGCGGCGAGGCCCTCGAGCAGTTCCACCGCGAGCGCGCCGACGGCAAGCGGATCGAAGTGCAGCGCGCGGTCCCCGATCACCGAGCTCGAGCCGTAGTCGAGGTCGAGCACCGGCGTAAAACTGAAATCGACCCCGTGCGCGCCGAGCTCGGCCGCGATCACGAAACCGATCGCGTGCGCGGCGCGACGCGCCGCGGCGCGATCGCGGTCCCACAGCACGCCGAGCGAGCGCATGGCGGGAATCGCGCTGAAGCCCTCGCGAAAACGCTGCACGCGCCCGCCTTCGTGGTCGGCGCAGATCAGCAGCTCGGGCGTGCGCAGGGCGCGGATCTCGGCGGTGAGCGCGGCCAGCTGGGCCGGGTCCCGGTAGTTGTGCGCGAACAGGATCACGCCGCCTGCGGCCGGATGCAGCAGCCGCTTGCGGTCGTCGTCGGTCAGCGCGAGGCCGCTGGGGTCGAGCATCAGCGGGCCGAGCGGCAGGCGCTTTCTCATTGCACCGCCCCGGGATCGGCTTCGAGGATCACGGTGGCACTCGCCATTTCGCGCTCGTCGCTGAGCGAGAGGTGGGCGCGGCGGATGCCGCGCGCTTCGAGCAGCTCGCGCAGCGCGGGCGAAAATTCGAGCACCGGCTTGCCCGAGCGCAGATTGTTCACCCAGACGCCGTGCCAGTTGGCCGGGGCGTGGATGCCGGTGCCCAGCGCCTTGCTGAAGGCCTCCTTGGCGGCGAAGCGCTTCGCCAGGTACGCCACCGGCTGCCGGTGGCGGCGAAAGCGCGCCAGCTCCGACTCGCACAGGATGCGGCGCGCAAAGCGTTCGCCGAAGCGCTCCAGCACGCGCTCGACGCGCCGGATCTCGATCAGGTCGGTGCCGACGCCGTAGATCATCGCGCGGCGCGGTGCGCGGCCTCGACCATGAGGCGCTTCATCTCGCGCACCGCCTCGCGCATGCCGACGAACACGGCGCGGCTGACGATGGCGTGCCCGATGTGCAGCTCGCGCACCCCGGCGAGGCGCGCCACCGGCTGGACGTTGAAGTAATTGAGCGCGTGACCGGCGTTGAAGCGCATGCCGAGTGCGCGGATCTGCTCGCCCGCGCGCGCGATCTTGCCCAGTTCTGCGGCCACGGCCGCGCCTTCCGCGTCGCGCCCCTTGGCGTGAAAGGCGTGCGCGTACGGGCCGGTGTGCACTTCGCACACCGCGGCGCCGATGCGCCGCGCCGCCTCGACCTGCCGCGGCTCGGCGTCGATGAACACCGAGACCACGATGCCTGCGTCCGCCAGCTGCGCCACCTGCCCCCGCAGCCGCTGCTCCTGCGCCACGATGTCGAGGCCACCCTCGGTGGTGACCTCGAGGCGCCCCTCGGGCACCAGCATCGCCATCTCCGGGCGGACGCGGCGCGCGATGGCGACCATCTCGTCGGTCGCCGCCATCTCCAGGTTGAGCTTGATCTGCGTCAGCTCGCGCAGGCGCCGCACGTCCTCGTCCTGGATGTGGCGGCGGTCCTCGCGCAGGTGCACCGTGATGCCGTCGGCGCCGCCGAGCTGCGCCTCGACCGCGGCCCACACGGGATCGGGCTCGTAGGTGCGCCGCGCCTGCCTGACGCTGGCAACGTGGTCGACGTTCACACCCAGTTCGATCATAGGTCCTGCAGCTCCGCGAGCACGGCGCGCGTGTGCAGCACCTGCCCCCCCAGCCGGCGCGCGATCAGCTCGCGCAGCAGCTGGCGCGCCTCGTCGCGCGTCGCGCTGCTGCGGTAGTCGTCGCGCGCGATGTCGAGCAGCGTCTGGCCGCGCACCGAAAACTCGCCCGGGTCGGCGCCGTTCAGCGCCAGCGGCCCGCGGTCCGGGTCGTACGCGTAACGCCGTTGCGGCTCGATCGGCGCGCCATCGGCCGCATCGCGCTCCAGCAGCGGAGCATACCCGAGTTCGCCGAGCAGCCGCCGCTCGAAGCCGCGCAGCACCGCGGCGCGATCCTCGCTGGCAGCGAGCTGCGCCAGGCTGGCGGCATAGGCCGTGAACAAGTCCTCGTGCGGATCTTCCCGCGGCACCAGACGCAGCAGCAGCTCGTTCAGGTAGAAGCCGCACATCACGCCGATGCCGCCGAGCGCCGCCTGGCCGCCGACCCACTCGGCGGCGAGCAGCGTGCCGAGCTCCGCGGAGCCGCTCCAGGACAAGCGCAGCGGATGGAACGCGAGCAGCACGCCGCGCAGCGCCGAGCGCGGGCGGCGTGCGCCGCGCGCCAGCAGCCCGACACGCCCGTGGTGGCGCGTGAACAGCTCGACGATGAGGCTGGTTTCCTTGTAGGGGTAGCTGTGCAGCACGTAGCCCGGCTCCTGCTGTGCGCGGCGCCGCGTCACGCGTACCCCAGCTGCCGCAGCCGGCGCGCGTCGCGCGTCCAGTCCTGCTTCACCTTGACCCAGACCCCGAGATAGACCGGACCGCCGAACAAGGCCTCGAGGTCGCGCCGCGCGGCGCTCGAGATGCGCTTCAGGTTCGCGCCCCCGGCGCCGATCACGATCGCCTTCTGGCTGTCGCGCTCGACCCAGATCGTGGCTTCGATGCGCCGCAGCCGGGGTTCCTCCTTGAAGCTGTCGATCACGACTTCGCAGCGGTACGGCAGCTCCTGGCCCAGCAGCCGGAACAGCTTTTCGCGCAGCCGCTCGGCAGCGAAGAAGCGCTCGTCGCGGTCGGTGAGCTGGTCGGCGGGATACGCGGCCGGGGCTTCGGGCAGACAATCGCGCACCACGCGCAGCAGCTCGGGAAGGTTGCGCCCGGTGCGCGCGGACACCGGCACGATGGCGGCGAAATCGCGTTCCTGCTGCAGCTGCGCGACGAAAGGCAGCAGTTCCGGCTGCTGCTTCGTCAGGTCGATCTTGTTCACCACGGCGATCACGCGCTGCGCCGGCGGGATGCGCGCCAGCACGGCGCGATCGGCGGCGCCCAAGCGCAGCGCCTCGACCACGAACAGGGTCACGTCGGCGTCGCGCGCACCCTCGCTCGCGGCGCGGTTCAGCGCGCGGTTGAGCGCGCTCGCGTGTCGCGTCTGGTAGCCCGGCAGGTCGACGAACAGGTACTGGCACTCGCCGGTGGTGAGGATCCCGGTGAGCCGGTGGCGCGTGGTCTGCGCCTTCGCAGACACGATGGCGAGCTTCTGCCCGACCAGGCGGTTGAGCAGGCTCGACTTGCCGGTGTTGGGTCGCCCGGCGAGCGCCACCGTGCCGCAGCGGAACGCGCTCATCCCGGGAGCTGCTTCAGCATGTTCTGCGCCGCCTGCTTCTCCGCGGCCTGGCGCGACTTGCCGGTGCCGCTCGCGGTGAGCCCGAAGGCCTCGACGAAGCACTCGATCTCGAATTCCTGGCGCTGCTTGGGACCGCGCGTCGACAGCAGCCGGTAGCGCGGCAACGGCTTGCCGCACCCCTGCAGGAACTCCTGCAGCCGCGTCTTCGGATCCTTGCGCAGCGATTCGGCGCCGGCGCCCGCCAGGATGTCGCCGAAGGTCTTCGCGATCACGGCCTTGGCCGCGCCGAAACCGCCGTCGAGGAACACGGCGCCGTAGACGGCCTCGATCGCATCGGCGAGCACCGAGGGGCTCTCCGCCACGCCGCCGCTCGCGGCGCCGGCGCCCAGGCGCAGGAATGCGGACAAGCCGGCCAGCCGCGCCACCTCGGCCAGCGTGGCCTCGCGCACCAGGTGCGCGCGCAGGCGGGTCAGGTCGCCTTCCGGCAGCTGCGGAAAGCGCGCGTAGAGTTCCTCGGCGATGACGCAGCCGAGCACGCCGTCGCCGAGGAACTCCAGGCGCTCGTTGTGCGGCGTGCCGTAGCTGCGGTGGGTCAGCGCCTGTTCGAGCAGCGCAGCGCTGGCAAAGCGGTGGCCGAGGCGCCGTTCCAGGACCGGGAAGCGGGACAAGACGCGGTCAGGGAGCTCTCTCGCTGCCCTTGGAGTCGGCCGCGAAATCGAGGTACAGCCCGGCGTTGCCGATGAGCGGGATCTCCTTGCGGTAGGCAAACGAGATCACCACCTCCGCGCCCTCCTTGGTGATCTCGAGATCGGAGCCCTT
This sequence comes from Betaproteobacteria bacterium, assembly GCA_004298295.1. Lineage (GTDB taxonomy): Bacteria > Pseudomonadota > Gammaproteobacteria > Burkholderiales > SG8-39 > 2-02-FULL-66-14. The sequence goes on from SCUH01000232.1 coordinate 5,174, forward strand.
GACCGTGGTCACGTCATCGACCGCCGACCTGAGGTCGAACGACTGCCGGATGTCGTTCACCGTGGACTTGCCTTCGTTGGCGACCTGCGTGATCAGCTTCTTGGCGTTGAAGAATTCCAGGTACGGCGGCACCACCTTCATGGCGAGCAGCGCCCCCACGATGAGCACGATCGCGCCGACGATCAGTCCGGTCAGCGTGAGTCCGAGTTGCTTCCTGCGCATGTCCTGTTCTCCCCGGCGATGAGGGTCACTTGAAGGAGCCGAAGCGCCCGAGTTCGTTGAAATTGAGCCAGATCAGGAAGGCCTTGCCGACGATGTTCTCGTCCGGCACGAACCCCCAGACGCGGCTGTCGCTCGAGTTGTCCCGGTTGTCACCCATGACGAAGTAATGGCCCGGCGGCACCTTGCAGCTCAGGCCGTCGATATTGTAGTGGCAATTCGCGGCATGCGGGAACGCGCGCGCCGGCGCCGCGAACCCCGACGCCTCCGGGTCCACCAGGATCTCGTGCTCGGCCGCGCCGAGCTTCTCGAGATAGCGCGTCGAGAACTGCATGCGCTCCTTCCAGAGGTAGTCCTCCATGCGCCGTGCCGGCACCGCCTCGCCGTTGATCGTCAGCCGGCCGCCGCGGTACTCGACACGGTCCCCCGGCAGCCCCACCACGCGCTTGATGTAATCCAGGGACGGATCGACGGGGTAGCGGAACACCATGACGTCGCCGCGCTCCGGCCGCGCCACCTCGATCAGCTTGCGGTTCCACACCGGGATGCGGATGCCGTAGACGTACTTGTTGACGAGGATGAAATCGCCCACCAGCAGCGTCGGGATCATGGAGCCCGACGGAATCTTGAACGGCTCGACCAGGAACGAGCGCAGCAGGAACACGAT
>SCUH01000233.1 GCA_004298295.1 Betaproteobacteria bacterium
CACTAACTGATTGACGGTAGGCATGTTTTTGCGATTCCAGAAACGAACCGGGCGGCCACGCTCGAATCTCCGTAGCCGCCCTGGCGCTAAAAAAGAGGCGGAATTATAGGGAGTTTTGCGGTGCAGCGTCAACCTTTTCCGGGCACTGTGGCATGTCCTCGCTCATGCCGCCGGCTCGCGCACCGCGAGCCCCGGGGCGGTCAGCCCACCAGCTCGTCGAGCGGCCCCGGTGCCCGCACGCCGAAACCTTGCGCATAACCGACCCCAGCGGCCCGCAGCTGTTCGAGCGGCTCGCGCGACTCGACGCTCTCGCCGATCACCGCCACGCCCGTCGCATCGCCGACCACCACGATGGCGTTCAGCTTGGCGCGCGCCATGTCGCTGCTGCCGAGCTTGCGCACGATCACGCCGTCCACCTTGACGTAATCCGCGCGCAGCTGGGTGAGCGGGGCAAAGGACACCGCGCGGCGGCCAAAGCCGTCGATCAGCATGCCGCACCCCACCTCCTTGAGCGCCACGGCGAACCGGGCTGCGACCGCCGGGCGCGCCAGCGCATCCTTCTCGTCCACCTCGAACACGAGCGCATCGGCCTGGACGCCCGAGCGCTGCAGCTCGCTGCCGATGAACGACGCAAACCCCAAGTCGTCCAGCGTCTGCTCCGAGACATTGACGCTCAGCCTGCGCACGCGCGCACCGCTCGCCAGGCGTTCGATCGCGCGACGCACGATCCACGCATCGAGATCGCGCATCATGTGAAAGTGCTCGAACACCGGGAGAAACTCGCCCGGCGGCAGGAGCGCGCGTTCCTCCTCGCGCAGGCGCACCAGCACTTCGGCGAAGGTGGCGCCCTCCGGTCCGCGCAAAGCCACCACGGGTTGCGCGTAGGCGACCAGTTCATTGTGCTCGAGCGCGCGCCGCAGACGGCCGACCGGATCATCCCAGCCGGCGAGTTGCCGGTCCATGTCCTCGAGAAACCGGCTGTCCCGCGCCATCGGCGCATGGCTGCTCATCGTGACGATTCTAACCGTTAAGATTCATGGGTTGCCCCCGCACCGCGACGCGGCCGCGCGCCCTTCGCTGATCGGATGCGGGCCGCCAACGCAATTCTGGAGACCGACATGACCGCCATTCGAGTTCTTGCATTGCTCGCGTCCGTGATCCTCGCGCCTTCCGCGCACGCCGAGGACGTCACCGTTGCGTTTCGCAACCTGGCCCCGGAGACCGCCCTGACCGCCGCGCAGGCCGCCATCAAGAAATGCCGCGATTCCGGCTGGCAGGTCGCGGTCGCGGTGGTGGACCGGTCCGGTGTGATCCAAGTGATGCTCCGCGACCGCTTCGCCGGCCCCCATACGCCGCGCACGGCATCGGGCAAAGCCTGGACCGCGGTGAGCTTTCGCACCGCCACCTCAGAGCTTGCCCGTCTGACCCAGCCCGGCCAGCCGCAAAGCGGCGTTCGCCATCTACCGCGGGTCGTCGCACTGGGAGGCGGCCTGACGATCGAGGCGCAGGGATCGATCGTCGGGGGCATCGGCGTCTCGGGGGCGCCGGCCGGGGAAGCCGACGATACCTGCGCGCGCGCCGGGATCGATGCGATTCGCGACCGGATCGCGTTCTGATGGACCCGCTCGCGTTCGATTTTTATTGGGAAGACTTCCCGGTCGGGCAGACCCGCGCCATGGGCCGGCACCGCTTCACCGAGGAAGAGATCGTGGCGTTTGCGCGGCAGTACGATCGGCAGCGTTTTCACCTCGACGCCGAAAGCGCGCGCGACACCCCTTTCGGCGGGCTGATTGCGAGCGGCTGGCACACGTGCGCGGTGGCGATGCGCGGCATGTGTGATGCGTATCTCAGCCGTTCGGCCTGCCTTGGCTCGCCCGGGCTGGACGGCCTGAGGTGGCTCAAGCCCGTTAGGCCCGGAGACGAAATCGCGTTTCGCGCCAAGGTGCTCGCGTCGCGCCCGTCATCGAGCAAGCCCGAGCTCGGTCTGACGAAATTTCTGTGGGACGCCGTCAACGACGCGGGCGAGCAGGTACTCGCCATGGAAGGCTGGCAGCTCTTTGCACGCCGCGAACCGGGCGCCGACCCCTCCGGACGATGAGCACGCCGGGTACGCTGCTGTACTGGGAGGACTTCACGCCCGGCGAAGTGGTGGACATCGGCCGCCATACGTTCACCGAGGAGGAGATCATCGCCTTTGCGGTGCAGTTCGACCCGCAACCGTTCCACACCGACCCGCAAGCCGCGCGCGGCACTTTCTATGGCGGCCTGATCGCCAGCGGCTGGCACACCTGCGCTGTCGGCATGCGCCTGATGGTGCAGTCTTACATCGGCCGTGCTGCCAGCGCCGGTTCGCCGGGCGTTGAGAACATCCGCTGGCTCGGCCCGGTGCGGCCCGGCGACACCATCGCCTACCGCCGTGTGATCGTGGAGACGCGACCCTCGGGCAGCCGACCCGGCATCGGCCTGGTGCGCTCGCGCTCCGAGGCCATCAACCAGCACGGCGAGACGGTGATGACGATGGAAGGCTGGGGCCTATTCCGCCGCAGGCCCGCACCCTGAGCGCGCGCCTGCGGGTCGTCGCCGGATCAGTGGTAGCGGTCGACGCCGGCGAATGCGATGAACAACCGCGCGACGGCGTACGCGAGCCAGATGCGCACCCGCAGCCAGAGGGGTTTGTGCTTCCACTGCCGCGGCGGCACCGGTTGCGCCCCGCGCTGCATCGCTTCCAGCAGGCTCGCGCGCAGCTCGGCCGCGAACGCCGCATCGTCCACGAAGACGTTCGCCTCGCGTGCGAGCAGCAGGCTGAACGGGTCAATGTTGGATGAACCGACGCAGGCCTGCCGGCCGTCGAACACCGCGACCTTGGCGTGCAGGAAGCTGCGGTGGTACTCCTGGATCTCGATGCCGGCGTCGAGAAACGGTCCGTAGAGCGCGCGCGATGCGTAGTGCAGCAGCACATACTCGACGCGTCCCTGCAGCAGCAGCGTGACGCGCACGCCACGCGCCGCGGCCTGTGCGATGGCGTGCCGAAAACGCCGCCCCGGAAAGAAATACGAGTTCGCGATCAGCACTTCCTTGCGCGCACCCGCAATCAGGCCGAGGTAGGCCTCCTCGATGTCACGCCGGTGGCGCACGTTGTCGCGCACCACCAGCGCCGCCCTCTGGTTTTCGGCGCAGGGCGCGCTCCGGACGGGGGCTCGCGGATTGCGCCCGAGCAGGCGGTCGAGCCCGGACCAGCGGCTGCGCAATGTCGCCCAGGCCACGCGCGACCACAGGCGCGCGGTGGCCTCGCGCACGTGGTCCACGAGCGGCCCCTCGATCTTCACCGCATAGTCATAGCGTGGCGGCGTCTGATTGGGGGTGTCGTAGTCGTCGATGATGTTGATGCCGCCGACGAACGCCACCGCGCCGTCGACGCAGGCGATCTTGCGGTGCAGGCGGCGCAGGCGGTTGCGGCGCAGCGTCCACGGACTGATTTTGGGCCGAAACACCAGCACGTGCGCTCCGGCCTCGCCCAGCATTGCGCGGAAGCGAGGCGCGATGTCTCGCGCACCGAACCCGTCGAGCAGCAGCTGCACCGCGACCCCGCGCGCGGCAGCGCGCGCTAGGGCGTCGGCCACCAGGCTGCCGGTTTCATCGTCGGCAAAGATGTAGGTCTCGAGGAAGACCTCCAGGGCCGCGGCGTCGATCGCCCGCACCAGCGCGGGGAAATACTGCTCGCCGTTGCGCAGCAGCGTGAGGCGGTTGCCGGCGACGTATTCAGGCACGCGCGATCTCGGCGCTGATCGCCAGATGGTCCGACAACAACGACCAGGGCGCGCCGCGGTGCACGTGCACGCCGATCACCCTGAAGCCGCGCACGTAGATGCGGTCGAGCCGCAGCAGCGGCAGCAGGCTCGGAAAGGTGCGCGCGGCGCGGCCGCGGCTGGCGATCGAAACCTCGGTCATGCCGAGGCGGTGCTCGAGGATCGCGCTGGCGCGGTGGCGCCAGTCGTTGAAATCGCCGGCGACCACGATCGGCAGGCCGCGCGCCGAAATTTCCGCCAGCCGTTCGCCGATCGCGTCCAGCTGCCGGCGCCGGCCGCGCTCGTGCAGCGACAGGTGCACGCACACGCAGTGCAGGTTGCGTCGCCAGCCGGGCACGGCGACCACGCAATGCAGCAGGCCGCGGCGCTCGTAGCGG
>SCUH01000234.1 GCA_004298295.1 Betaproteobacteria bacterium
GAGCCGCCGGCGAGCACGATGCCCTTCATGCCACGTCCCGCTGCGAATAATTGGTCTCGACCCAGCTGCGGTAGGCGCCGCTCGTCACTTCGCGCACCCAGGCCTGGTGCTCGAGATACCAGCGCACCGTCTTTCGCAGCCCCGATTCGAAATTCTCCGCCGGCCGCCAGCCGAGCTCGCGCCCGATCTTCGTGATGTCCATGGCGTATCGGCGGTCGTGGCCCGGACGGTCGGCGACGAAGCTGACGAGGTCGGCGTACGGTCCCGCGGCCCGCGGCCGCGCCTCATCCAGCAGTGCGCACAGCAGATGCACGACGTCGAGGTTTTTCATCTCGCAATGGCCGCCGATGTTGTAGGTTTCTCCGGCTTCGCCCCGGGCCAGCACTTCGCGAATCGCGGCGCAGTGATCGAGCACGTAGAGCCAGTCGCGCACGTTCTGGCCATCGCCGTACACCGGCAGCGGCTTGCCGGCGAGCGCATTGTGGAGCATGAGCGGCAGGAGCTTTTCGGGAAACTGGTAGGGGCCGTAGTTGTTCGAGCAGTTGGTGGTAAGTGTCGGCAGGCCGTAGGTGTGGTGATACGCCCGGACCAGGTGATCGGACCCCGCCTTGGACGCACTGTAGGGACTGTTCGGCGCGTAAGGCGTGGTTTCCGTGAACGCCGGATCCTGCGCACCGAGCGAGCCGTACACCTCGTCGGTCGAGACATGCAGGAAGCGGAACGCGCGCCGCTCCGCCTCCGGCAGACCGGTCCAGTAGGCGCGCGCCTCCTCCAGCAGGCAGAACGTGCCGACCACGTTGGTCTGCACGAAATCGCCCGGTCCGTGGATCGAACGGTCGACGTGGCTCTCGGCGGCAAAATGCACGATCGCGCGCGGCCGGTGGCGCGCGAGCAGCGCCCGGACCAGGTCGCGATCGCCGATGTCGCCGCGCACGAACACGTGGCGCGCGTCGCTGCGCAGCGCCTCCAGGTTGCGCAGATTGCCCGCGTACGTCAGCTTGTCCAGATTGACCACCGGCTCGCCCGTGAGCGCGATCGCCTGCAGCACGAAATTGGCGCCGATGAAGCCCGCGCCGCCGGTCACCAGCAGCATGCCTAGGCTTTCGCGGTGCGCGGATCGGAAGCGCGCGTCGCTGCCTCGATGACGCGGTCCTGGTCGGCGCGCTGCAGGTAGGGGTGCATCGGCAGGCTGATCACTTCGCGCGCCAGCTGCTCGGCGACCGGGCACGCCGCGCCGCGGGCGAGCGCGGCATAGGCCGGCTGCTTGTGCAGCGCCATCGGGTAATGCACCGCCGTCGGTACGTCCATCTCCTTCAGGCGCGCCTCGAACGCGACACGATCGAGCGCGCGCACCGTGTACTGCGCATAGGCGCTCGTGCGGTCGGGCTTGACGCGCATCGTCGCCATGTGGCGCGAAAGCCGGGCGGTGTAATGGTTGCCGACTTCGATGCGGCGCTCGAGCTCCCAGTCGAAGCGCTTGAGCTTGGCGAGCACCACCGCGCACTGGATCGAGTCCATGCGCCCGCCCACGCCGATCCTCGTGTGCACGTAGCGCCGCTCCTGGCCATGGATGCGGATCTCGCGCATCGCCTTGGCGAGCGCGTCGTCCGCCGTGAAGATCGCGCCGCCGTCGCCGTAGCAGCCCAGGGGTTTGGAGGGAAAGAAGCTGGTGCAGCCGATGGTCGAGAGGTTGCCGCTTTTCGCGCCCTTGTAGGTCGCGCCGAAGCTCTGCGCGGCGTCCTCGATCACCGGCAAACGGTACTTGGCCGCGATGGCGTTGATCTCGTCCATGTCCGCGGGCTGGCCGTACAGCGCCACCGGCATGATCGCGCGCGTGCGCGGCGTGATTGCCGCCTCGATCCGCCGGGCCTCGATATTGCCGGTGTCTTCCTCCACGTCCACGAACACGGGCGTGGCGCCCAGCAGCACCACCATCTCCGCAGTCGCGACGAAGGTGAACGGGGTCGTAATCACCTCGTCGCCCGGCTTCACGCCGAGCGCCATGAGCGCGATCAGCAGCGCTTCGGTGCCCGAAGCCACCGTGATGCAGTGCTTGGCGCCGGAGTAGGCCGCGAGCCGGTCCTCCAGCTCGCGTACTTCCGGCCCCAGGATGTACTGGCCGTGGTCCAGCACCACCTGGATGCGCGCGTTGATGATGTCGCGCATCTCCGCGTACTGCGACTTGAGGTCGATGAAGTCCATTGCGGGTCCTTGCCGGTGAGCTGCGGTCGCGAGGCGGCGATTATCTCACCGCGAGAGGAAAAGCACGTGCTTGCGCATGAGGCTGAAGTCGAGGGCGAACCCCTGCGCGATGAGCCCGCCGAGCAATTTCGACAGCGTCGCGCTGGAGTGGATCGCCGGATGCGTCTCGACGCAGATCTTGCGCACGCCGGCGAGGTCCGCCGTCTCGAAGAACTCCACCTCGCCGCCCTCGATGTCGACGATGAGGAAGGTCGGACGCACGCGGCGCAGCTCGGCATTGAGGTCGGCCTGCGGCACGCGGATGGTCCGCGCGCTGTCCGAGCCCTGCACCGAGGAGGAAGCCCAGAACTCGGGCTCGACGTGAAACTCGCGCTCGCCCTCGCCGCGGGCGAGCAGCACGTTGCGCACCTGCGGCGCAACGCCGTTGGCCTTGTGCGTGGCGGCGATCAGGTCCATCAGCGCCGGATTCGCCTCGTAGGCGAACACGCGCTCGCTGCCGATCTGCCTGGCGCAGTAGGCGGAGAGAAAGCCGATGCCGGCGCCCACCTCCATCACCACGTCGTCGGGCGACAGGCGCTTGGCGACGATCTCGATTTCCTTGTCCTCGTACTCGCTGAAGAAGATCTGCTTGCGGATGCCGGCCGAAATGCCGGCACCCTCGGTCGGCAGCAGCACGCCGTGGTTGTCGACCCAGTGCGGCACGTGCACCCGCCACAGCAGTTTCTTGATGCGCCGCGCGGTGCGGCCACGCTTTCGCATGTTGGCGCCTCCCCGTGAAGGAGCTGGCTCAGCCTTCGAGCGGATGGACGTCGAGCCACAGCAGCAGCACGACGAAAGTGTAAGCGAGGCGGCGCGAGCCGCGCCCGGCGCGGGCCGCTTGCCACAGCCGCTGCACGGCCTGCGCATCGAGAAACGGCGCAAGAACAGCGCAGCGCGAGAGCGCCTCCTCGCCCGCCTCGCGCCAGGCGCCGTTGAACAGCGCCCGCAGCGGCACGGAAAAACCGTGCTTGGGCCGGTCCCACACCGCCTGCGGCAGGCTGCGTCGCGCCAGTTCCCGCAGCAGCGCCTTGCCGCCCCCGGCGTCGTAATGCAGTGCGGCCGGCAGTCCGAGCACCGCCTCCAGCACCGGGTTGCCCAGCATCGGCACACGCACCTCGAGTCCGTGCGCCATGCTGGCGCGATCGGCCTTGGCGAGGCAGTTCTCCGACAGGTAGGTCCAGAGATCGGCACGCATCAGGCTCGCGGTGTCCATGCCGCCGGCGAGATCGCGCCAGAGCTGCAGCGTCGCCTCCGGACGGCCATTCGCGAGCGCCTCCGGCGCCAGGTAGGCGGCGAGGCTCTTGCGACCCGCGCGCCACGGTCCAAGCTCCACGCGCCGGTACAAGAGCAGCTCCCGCCCGTGCAGGGTACGGCGCAACAGCGCACCGGGCAGGAGACCCGCGTCGAGCAGCCGGCGCGCGCTCGCCTGGCCCAGCCGGGCCGGATGGCGCGCCGCTTCGTCCGCGAACCGGGCGTAGCCGGCGAACATTTCATCGCCCCCATCGCCGCTGATGGCCACGGTGACGTGCCGCCGCGTCAGTTGCGCCAGCGCATGCGTCATCACGTACGCCGGGTCGGCAAGCGGCTGATCGAGCGCGCGGATCGATGCGGCGAAGGCGTCGCCGCCGATCCGCGGCGCCTCGAGCACGTGATGGCGGCAGCCGAACGCCTCCGCCACCGCGCGCGCCTGCGGCGTCTCGTCGTAGTCCTGCTGCGCGAAAGCGAGCGTGAACGTCTCCACCGGCCGCGCTCCGGCCTCGGCCATGTAGCGCACCATGAGGCTCGAATCGATGCCGCCGGAGAGGAATGCGCCCAGCGGCACGTCGGCCACGAGCTGCCGGCGCACGCTTTCCCGCAGCGCCTGGTCGATCTGCTCGAGCGTCGCCGCGCGATCCGGTACCCGCGCCGCGGGGCGCGGAATCTCCCAGTAGCGCTGCAGCTCGCAGCGGCCGTCGGCCGCACGCCAGCGCAGCCACGCAGCCGGCGGCAGCTGGCGCACCTCGCGCAGGAACGAATGCGGCGCGAGGCAAACCTGGAAGGCGAGGAAATCGCGCAGCGCCTCGTAGTCGAGCCGGCGCGGAAAACCGCGCAGGGCGAAAAACGCCTGCAGCGTCGAAGCGAAGGCCAGACCGCGGTGCGTGGAATAGAAGAACGGCTTGACGCCGATGCGGTCGCGCGCCGCGAACAGCGCCCGCTCGGCGACATCCCACACGGCGAACGCGAACATGCCGTCGAGGCGCGCGGGCAGTTGCGCGCCCCAGGCCGCGAAACCCTGCAGCAGCACCTCGGTGTCCGAGCGCGTCGCGAAAACGTGCCCATGCGCTTCGAGCTCGGCGCGCAGCTCGCGGAAGTTGTAGATCTCGCCGTTATGCACCAGCACGTAGCGGCCGTCGGCAGAACGCATCGGCTGATGGCCGCCGTCCGGATCGATCACCGCCAGCCGCGTGTTGCCGAGAATCGCGTCCGCGTCCTGCCACAGCCGCTGCTCGTCGGGCCCGCGGGAGCGGATCGTCGCCAGCGCAGCCGCCGCGCTATCCTGCCACGGTGTCGCAATCAGGCCCGCAATGCCGCACACGGCTAGGCCGCCTCCGCCGCCAGGCGCTCGTACGCCGCGACCACGTGCGGCGTCGCGTAACGCTGCAGATCCACGCGCGATGCGTCCGGAGGATGCGACAGCGCGCGCTCGATCGCCACGCGCAGCGCCGCCGCGTCGCCCACCGGCACAAGGCAATCGGGCAGCGACTCGCCGAGGATCTCGCGCGGCCCGGAAGGGCAGTCGGTGCTCACCACCGGCACGCCGAGCGCCAGCGCCTCGACGATGACGTTGGGCAGACCCTCGTGGTCCGAACACAGCACGAGCAGCTCGGCGCCTGCCATCCAGGGGTAGGGGTTCGCCTGAAATCCGGCAACGACCACCCGCGCCTCCAGGCCGCGCGCCGAGATCATCGCGGCGAGCGCCGGCGCAGGCTCGGTGAGCAGGACGAGCCGATGGCGCGTGCCAAGCCCGGCGAAGGCATCGAGCAGCAGGTCGTGGCGCTTCTGCGCCGAGAATCGCCCGGCGTGAATGATGTAAGGCCCCTCGGGCAGCGCAGCGGCGCCGGCCGCGCGCGCGCGCAGGATCTCGAAATCGAACGGGTTCGGTATCACCTCGATGCGCGCGCGCGCGAGGCCGAGCGCAGCGCGCAGATCGGCGGCAACGCCCTGCGACACCGCGATGAGCGGCCGGCCGTCGTACAGCCGGCGGTAGCGCACCAGGCGCCGCGCCGCCTTGGACCGGTGCGCTGCGCGCAGCCGCGCGACCTCGGCCGAGAGCGTATTGGCGATGCGGCACCAGTGCCTCGGCAGGCGCGCGCGCCGCGCAACTTCGTCCGCGAATGGCAGGGTCGAGACCAGCAGATCGAACGGCTCGTGGCGCGCCAGTTGCGCCTGCAGGCGCGCGAGCCGGCCAGAGGCCAGCCGCTTGCCGAGCCAGCCCTTGCTGACGGTGCGGTCCTTCGCCGTCATGGCGTGCACCGTGACCCCGGGCGGAAGCTCGTGCGAGATCGCATTCTCCAGCAGGATCACCTCGCTGCGGTGGCCGCGCGCCGCGAGCGCAGCGGCGATATTGAGCACCGCCCGCTCGGCACCGCCGCCGGCGAGATTGGTGACGATGAAGCCGATTCTCATGGCGCCGGCGGATGCTCGCCCAGCGCGCGCGCCACCGCCGCGAACACCGCGTCGACGCCGATCGCCGACATGGGCGTTTCTTCGGCACAGGGGTGCGGGTGCGGATGGTCGACCGGATAGAAGCACGGGTGCTCGAGCGCGCCGAGCAGCCGGCTGGAGGAGTGGCAGTGGTACAGCACGACCAGCGGGATGTCGAAGCAGCCCATGATGTGCGTAGGACCGGTATCCACGCCGACGTAGAGGTGCGTGCAGCTCATGAGCGCCGCGCTCTGGCGCAGGCTCAGCGCGCCGGCGAAGCTCGTGGCCGCGGCGCCGAGCCGGCCGGCGAGCCATGTGGTGCGCGTCCTCTCCTCGCTGCCGCCGAAAATGAGGAAATGCGTTTCCGGCCAGCGCGCGCGGATGCGCGCCGCGAGCTCGGCGAAGCATTCGACCGGCCAGTCGCGATAGGCCTTGGTGGGAAAACTCGCCACCTGCAGACCGATGCACGGCCGCCGCGAGCCGAGCGCGCGCAGCCGCTCGCGCGCCCATGCCAGTTCCTCGCTGGTAACCCGGTAGGCGAGCCGCAGGCCCGCCGGGCGGATGCCGAGCGGCTCGAGCAGCGCGAGCCGCATCGACACCGCGTGCCGGCTCAACGCCCGCGGCTCGGCCACCGCGGGTTGAAGCCGGGCGTCGAGTGCCGCGTCGCCCTGGCGGAACGCGACCACGCGCCGCGCGACGCGCAGCGCGTAGCTCACCAGAGCGCGGTCGAAACCGTAGACGAACGCGAGGTCGTAACGCTGTCCCGGCAGCCGCCCGAGCAGCGGCGCGCTGCGTTTGTCGATGCGACCGACCCGCGCGAGGAACGGCAGGTGCTCGAGCACCTCGGCGCGCCTGGGGTGCGCGAGGCAGGTGATCGCGGCCTCCGGAAAAGCGTGCGCCAGGGCCCTGAGCGCGGGGGTCGCGAGCAGCGTGTCGCCGATGCGCGAGACATTGATCACGAGCACCGAACCGACCGCCTGCGGCGTTGCGGCGCCCTCAGCCACGAGGTGCAAACTCGTACACGAAGTCGGGAAACGAATACTCGAGCGGCGCGAAGCGCCAGGCCAGGCGCTTGAGCAGCCGGCGGGCGGGCGAAAACCGCTTGATCAAATGGTAGGCGGAGAGCGCGAGGCCGGCGCGGCGCGCGATCTCCATCGCCTGCGTCGGCGTGATCCAGCACAGGTGGTCGAGGTTCACGATCGCCGTGCCGTCGCGCCGGAAGCGGCGGAAGAACTTGCGGCTGAACGGGTTCGGCGTCGAGGCATAGATGCGTCCGCCCGCTTCCAGGTGGCGCGCGGCGAAGCGCAGCAGCGCCACCGTGTTGTCGACATGCTCCAGGACATCGCCGATGAACACGCGCTCGAAGCGCTCGCCGAGGTCCGCGTCGGAGGTCGCGTCCACGCAGCGGACGTCGAAGCCGCGCTGCCTGAGCTCTTCCACCAGCGGCATCAGGATGTCGATGCCGACGCAGCGGCGCGCATGCCGCGCGATGTGACCATGGCGCCAGTCCGGCTGGTCGAAATAGCGCGCGCTGTGCGAGACCACGCCGATGTCGAGCACCGAGCGCTGTGCGACGCACTGTTCGACGAACTCGAGCAGGCCGCAATCCGTGTGCACCCGGCGCACCGAGACAAGATAGCGCTGCACCGCGCGCCGCGCCTGCGCATTGTTCGGATCGTCGCTGATCCGCGTCCAATCCACCGCGGCGAGGGCCTCAGGCGGCGGCATCCGGCGTTCGCCCCGCGCGGCCGGGCGCAGGGCGGATCCCGCGCATGACCTGCATGCGCGCCCCTGCGCTACCCGGTATGATCCAGCCGTCCGCCATGAGATTCCTTCGGGCTCACGGCGGGCCGCCCTGCGCCGCTGCTCGATTCCGGGTCATTTTCGCACATGGTCGCACCGCAACTCAGCCTGGTGGTGCCCGTCTACAACGTCGCGCCTTTCCTGCC
>SCUH01000235.1 GCA_004298295.1 Betaproteobacteria bacterium
GTTGCCCTTGTGCACCAGGGTCACCGACTTGCGGTCGTTGTCGATCGCGTACTGAAAGGCCTTGCGGATCAGCCGCTCCGAACCCTGGATGGAAACCGGCTTGATGCCGATCGCCGAGCTCTCCGGGAAGCGGATCTTCTTCACCTTCATCTCGTCGATCAGGAACTTGATCAGCTTCTGCACCTCGGGCGTCTTCGCCGCCCACTCGATGCCGGCGTAGATGTCCTCGGCGTTCTCGCGGAAGATCACCATGTCGGTCTTCTCCGGCTCCTTGAGCGGGGAGGGCACGCCCTTGAAGTAGTGGATCGGGCGCAGGCAGACGTACAGGTCGAGCTCCTGGCGCAGCGCCACGTTGATGGAGCGGATGCCGCCGCCGACCGGCGTGGTCAGCGGCCCTTTGATCGAGACCACGTACTCCTTGGCCGCGGCGAGCGTCTCCTCGGGCAGCCACACGTTCTCGCCGTACACCTTGCACGACTTCTCGCCGGCGTACATCTCCATCCAGACGATCTGCTTCTTGCCGCCGTAGGCCTTGCGCACCGCCGCGTCGACCACTTTCAGCATCACGGGCGTGATGTCGACACCGGTGCCATCGCCTTCGATATAGGGGATGATCGGCCGATCGGGCACCGAGAGCGAAAAATCGGCGTTGACCTTGATCTTGTCGCCGCTCGAAGGGACCTTGATGTGCTTGTACGGCATGCGAACTCCTGGGAATTCTTGTTGAGGGGAGAACGCAATTTTATCGGACTTCACGGCGGGCCGGTCGGCTCAAGCCGCGAGGACCTTGATGTCGAGCAAGCGCTCGAGCATCCAGAGCGTGGCCACGAAGGCGATCGTGACCGAACCGCCCGTGAACAGCAGGCGGCGGTAGAGCCAGGTGTGCCGCAGGCCGTAGGCGAGCGGCAGGAACGCGGCCACGATCGGCAGCTGGCCGGCTTCGACGCCGAGGTTGAACCCCACCAGCGCCGGAAGCAGCGCGTGACGGGGCAGGCCGAGGTCGGCGAGCACGCTGGCAAAGCCGAAGCCGTGGACCAGACCGAAGCCGAACGCGACCAGCCAGCGGCCACGCCGCACGACAGGCCACAGGTTATTGAGCGCGGCGAGCACGACCGACGCTGCGATCGCCGACTCGACCAGCCGGCTCGGCAACTCGATCACGGCCAGGGCGGCGAGCGACAGCGTAATCGAGTGCGCCAGCGTGAACGCCGTTACCACCTTGAACACATCCCAGAACACCGGCCTGAAGCGCGCCCCGGGTTGCCAGCCGGCGGCGGCCGTGACGAACACGGCGGGCAGCAGGAGCGAAACCAGGAACAACACGTGGTCGATCCCGATCCAGATGTGCCACACGCCCTCGCGCGCGTACGCGAGCAAGGGCTCGAGCCAGCCCTCGTCCGCAAGCGGGAACTCCTGCGTCGCCTGCTCGGGCGAGAGCACCGCGGCGCGCGTGTTGCTGCCCCGGCTGACGCTGAGCAGGCCGCGATGCGTCGGGTCGAGATCGAAGAACAGCCGGTAGCCGACCCTGATGCTCCTGATTTCGCCGCTGCCGCATTCGGCGCGAAAGCGCAGCACGGCATAGGTACCGTCGCTGTGGTTGTCGATCTGGTGCGCCGTAGGGACGAGCGCGCAGGGGCGATTGCCGGCAGCCAGTTCCAGCCGGGACAGCGCGTAGGCGGCAATATCCGGATGGCGTTGCCGCACTTCGCCCCAGGTGATGGCGCCGTCGCCGTTGGCGTCGAGCGCGAGCGCGTATTCGAGGTCGCGCAGCGCGATATCCCAGCGGCCGTGCAATTCGATGCCCTCGAGCTCGAGCGACAGGTAACTGTCGCTCGGCTTGTGCGCCCAGGCCCATAGCGGCAGCAGGCACGCGAGCAGCGCGAGCGCGCGTCTCATCGCGGCAGGCGTGCCAGCGCGGTGGCGAGCGCCGCCAGGCGCGGGTCTTCGAATCCGGATGCCGCAAGCCAGTCGAGCGCCGGGCGCGCGGCTGCGGGCGCGCGCGCCGCGAGCGCCGCCTCGAGCAGCATCTGCGCGTCGCGCGGCTCCTTCTGCAGCGACCAGTTCTCCTGCGCCAGCGCCAGCGCGCCCTGGGCATCGCCCCGGAATTCGAGCCGGAAGCGGGCTTCGTCCTGCACGTGCAGCCGCTCGCCGCGGCGCGCCGCGTCGGCGAAACGCGCTTCGAGGGTTTTCGCGTGGCGGTCCGCGGCGGCGGCGCCGAGCGCGCGCTCGGCGCGCGCCAGCAGCAGCAACAGGACGTCCGATCGTTCCCAGGGCCGCAACAGCGCCGCCGCTTCGCCGGGCCGATCGCGTTCGAGCAGGAATTCGGCGAATGCCGCGATCAGGTACTGGTCGGTCAGTTCCAGCGCGAGCGCGGCGCGATAGTGCGATTCTGCGGCCGCGGGATCCCCGAGGCGGCAGGCCATGTCGGCCAGCAATGTCTGCACCCAGAGCTTGAGCGTCGCGCGCGCATCCGGGTGGCGCGCCAGCGCCGCGCGCAGGCGTTCGTAGGCCTGGCGCGTGCGGCCGGTCGCGGCATCGACGAAGGCAGCGCAGCCGCTCGCCAGCAATTCACTGGCGACCGTCGCCAGCTCGCTGCAGTCCGCGCGTGCCAGGCTGTACTCGGCGCGAACCATGCGCACGGCGGCGCGCCAGGCGAGCGCCTCGGGGTCGCCGGGTGCGATTTGCAGCGCGCGATCGAGAAGCTGCAGCGCGCGCGCAAATTCATGGCGGTATTGAACGAGCTGCGCGCGCACGATCAGGATCTCCGCGGGCGCGGTGCCCGGGTCCTGCCAGGACCGCAGCACCGCCTCCGCGTAACCGATGTATCGCGGATCACCATCGGAGGTCGCGAGGTCGTAATAGCGCCGGGCCAGTCGCAGGGCGAGCGCCGCATCGCCGGGATTGCCCGCATGCGCCTGGCGGAGCGCCTTCAATTCGCGTTGTACCGGGTCGCCCGGCCGCGAAGGCAGACGCTCCAGGACGAGCTGATCGTCGCCCGGCGTATAGGGTGCCGACCACGCTGCCGCCGGCGTGCCCAAGAGGGTGATGGCCGCGAGGGCAAGCCGGCGAGATACCCGCATGGGGAACGTATTGATCAGCAAATCAACAGCTTACCATTGCAAAAAGCAGCACAAGGCGCCGCTTTTGGCTATACTCGCGCTGTGGGATTGCCCACAAGGGAGGCCGCCCGCGGAACGGGAAAAGGGTATCCGGTAAACCGGCGCCCGCCCGGCGCGTTACAGCCTGAGGCGTTTACCGGCGCCGATTTTCCAACAACCAGCTGAGGAAGGAGTCTCAAATGAGCAAGTTGCTGTCGATCGTGG
>SCUH01000236.1 GCA_004298295.1 Betaproteobacteria bacterium
TCGGCCTGGTCTCCATCGGCGACCTGGTGAAGGACATCATCTCGGAGCAGAAATTCATCATCGATCAGCTCGAGCATTACATCCGGGGCGATCGCTGAACGGGGAGTTCCGCGCAATCGGCCGGGACCGGGGTCGCGGAGACCGGTCGGCCCGCGCGGCTTGAAGGCAGCCGTGGCGCCGCCCGTCGGCCGCGGGCGCAGTTCATCCGCCGCCCGCACGGTTCGCACCGCCTGTCCCGCAATTCGTCGCAATCCGGTGGCGGCGGATAGGGTGCGTCCCCAAAATTCAGTCCATCCACTGCACCCGCACCGGGAGAACGACGATGAACGCCAAACATCTGATCGCACTGCTGACCCTGACGCTCACCGCCGGCGCCACGTTCGCCGCCTTCAGGCACGGCGCGGTAGAAGCACCCCGCGCCGCGGCCGTGGCGGACTGCGCCGAGCCCGCCGCGGCGGCCATCCCTCGCGTAGTGGTCACCGCGCACCGGGATCAGGCCCGCTCGGTCGAGGCGCCCGTTGCCCGGGTGGTGGTGACCGGCAGGCGCATCCAAAGCGGTCCCGCGGTCGCGGCCGCGAGCCGCTAGGCCGGCGAACTTACTGGCCGCCGATCGACACCGCGAAATTCAGCATCTCTTCCCGGTAAGGCGATGGCGTGTAGGTCAGCGCCAGCCGGATTTCCTTCAGCTTCTTCGCCTTCAGGGCCTGAACGGGAAATTCGGCGTCCAGCACGTGCGTTGCGTCCTGCCCGGGATCGAGCCGCTCGGAGGTGCCGTAGTTCGACGCGATCTTGAGCGTCGGTTCGGTGCGGCTGTCATCGAGCTTGATGGCCTGGCCCTGGTCATCGATGTACGTGATCTTGCCGCCGATCAGGCGCACGGTCTGGTCCCCGGAAACGTTTTTCAGCACCAGCTTGCCGCTGAGTTTCGCCGGCGTCGCGATCCGGCCGGAGCCTTCCTCGACGCGCTCCATGACCTTCATCTCCGTGACTTCGCCGCTCACGATCCCGGCATTCACCTTCAGGGTGTCCGGCGTCACCGTGTAGACCTTTTCGCTGATCACCGCCGCCACCGCCGAGGGTTGCGGCGAGCAACCCAAGGTCATTGCCGCCACTGCTGCACTCACCACCATCAGACTTGCTTTCGTGCGCCACATTGCCGCCTCCTGGGTTGGGTCCAAAATCGGCAGCCACGCACGCTCCTGCGTGCGTCGCTGCCACGCTTCACTTCACTTCCGGCGCCGGCCCTTGACCAACCGACACCGCGAAATTCAGCCGCTCTTCGACTTGCACCGCCGGCAGCTGCGAGTAATCGAGCCGGATCTGAATCGCCGTCAACCGGTTCGCCTGCAGGGCCGCGGCGGGAAATTCCGCGTACAGCAATTCGGTAGCGCTCTTGCCGGGCTCGAGCCGGCCCGAGGTGTCGCCGGCGGCGCCGAACCGGATCTTCGGCTCGGCGCGCCCGTTCTCGAGCGGGATCGGTTGCCCCTGCGCGTCCAGGTAGGTGATGCTGCCGCCGATGAGGTGGATCGCCGCGTCCGCGGAGACGTTTTCCAGAAACAGGCGGCCGCTCAGCCTGGCCGGCGAAAGGATGCGGCCGGAGCCCTCTTCGATGCGCTCGGTGACGCGCATCCTCAGGATCTCGCCGGCGACGCTGCCGGCCTGCACCCGCAAAGAGTCCGGCGTGACGCGGTACACCTTGTCGCCGCTGGTCGACGCCATGGCCGCGGGTTGCGGCGAGCAGCCGGCCGCCAGGGCCGCGCTCACCAATATCCAGCCTGCCTGCGTCCAGCGCATTGCCGCCTCACTTGGTTCGGCGCAGCAGGATCGGGCGCAGCCAGCAGGCAGCCCGGCTGCCGCTGCGAGACTGACTGGTCACTACCAGAAGCGCGTGCTAGGATACTGACCGGTCACTCACCTGTCAATCGCCGGATCAGCCCCATGGCCAGGAAACCCCTCGTCGCTGCCCAGTCTTCCGCTGCCCGACGCGCAGGCGGCGGCAGCGCGCGCGATCGCGTTTTCCGCACCGCGTCGGCGCTGTTTCATCGCAAAGGTATCCGCGCCGTCGGGGTGGAAGCGATCGCCGCCGAGGCGAACACCACCAAGATGAGCCTGTACCGGAACTTCCCTTCCAAGGACGAACTGGTGGCCGAGTGGCTGCGCGATCACGCCATCAAGTTCTGGCAGACCTGGGACGCGATGTCGCGCAAACATGCGGACGACCCCCGCAAGCAGCTCAAGGCCGCTTTCGTCCTGCTGGCGAAGCACGCCGCGGACCCCAAGGCCCGCGGCTGCCCGATGGCGAATGCGGCGGTCGAGATCACCGAGCGGGATCATCCCGCGCGCAAGGTGATCGAAAGCCACAAGGCCAGGCTGCGGGCGCGGCTCGCGGAGCTGTGCGCGCAGATGGGTGTGCGGGATCCCGCGCTGCTCGCCGACCAGCTGTTTCTCCTGATGGAAGGCGCGCAGGTCAGCGCCCAGACACCGGGAGCGCGCGTACCGGCTTTGAACGTCGCCCGCGCCGCAGGCGACCTGATCGATGCGCGCATTCCCACCCCCTGAAACATTGCATGCTCTTGCGAGGTATCAAATGAATATCGCCCTTTGGATCCTGGCCGGCGGCGCCGTCGGCTGGGCAGGTTTTACGTATCTGGGATTCAACGAGGGCCGCGGCCAGAAGATCGCGATCATCATCGGCGCGGCGGGCGCGATCCTTGGCGGCAAACTGCTCGCGCCCATGTTCGGCGCGGTCGCGGCGGACTTCAGCGTGATGGCGTTGATCGTCGCGCTCGCCAGTGCAGCCGCCTGTCTCGCCATCGCCAACAAGGTCCACGACCGTTTCGGCGTGTAACCGCGTCGCTCGCGACGCTCCCCCGCACTAGCGCACGTTTCGAGGCGGCGCGTTGGTGCCGCTCACATCTGCCGGAACAGGTGCAGATAACTCCGGCTCACCGGCAGCACCTCCTCCCGGCCCTTCAGGTGGATCTGCGCGGTCTCGTTCAGGCTGCGCGTGATATGGCTGATCGCGCGAAGGTTCACCACCACCGCGCGGTGCACCTGCACGAAGTGCTCGGCGTCGAGTTGTTCCACCAGTTCCCTCAGCGGCGTACGAATGAGCGCCTCGCCCGGCTTGCCCGCGTCGCCCCGCCAGGCGATCAGCGTGTACTTCTCGTCGGAGCGCAGGAAGTCGATTTCATCGACCGGGATCAGGCGCAGTGCCTGCCCGACGGAGGCGTGGATCCACCGCAGCGGCGCCGGGGCGGCGGCATCCTTGTCGAGGCGCGCCACCAACTGCTCCAGCAGCGCTTCGGTGTTGGACACCGGCTGCGCGGCGCGTAGCCGCTCTTGCAGGCGCGACACCGTGTCGGCCAGGCGCGCCGGCTCCAACGGCTTCACCAGGTAGTCGAGCGCCCCTTCGTCAAACGCCTGCACCGCGTACCGGTCGTAGGCCGTGACGAACACGAGGTGAGCGCGGCGACCGATCAGGCGTGCGGCCTCCACACCCGACATGCCCGGCATGTGCACGTCGAGAAAGCAGATGTCGGGCTTTTGCGCCTCGAAGAGCTCGACCGCCTCGCGGCCGTTGCGCGCCTGTGCCACCACGTCGAGCTCGGGCCAGGCCTGTGCCAGCATGCGCGTCAGCGCTTTGCGCAGCAGCGGCTCGTCATCGGCAATGAGCGCCGTCGGGCGTCGGGCCGTCATGCCGGGCTTGCTTGCGCAGGAAAGTCCAGCTCGGCGCGTACGCCGTGCGGAACGAGCACCGCAAGATTGAGCTTCGCATCGCCGCCGAAAACCAGCTGCAGGCGTTCGCGCAGCGTCGCGAGACCTGTGCCCGGCCCATCGCCCGCACGCTGCAGGCCCACGCCAGTGTCACTAACCTCCGCGCGGCAGCGCCCGTCCTGCACTCGCACGTGGACATCGATCCGCCCGCCTTCCTCGCTGGGATCGATGCCGTGGCGCACGGCATTCTCGACCAGCGACAGCAGCGTCATCGGCGGGCAGCGCAGCGCCAGCGCCGCCTCATCGGCTTGCAGATCGAACTGCAGGCGGTCGGGCATGCGCATGTGCATGAGCTCCAGGTAGGCACGCACCAGCTCCAGTTCCTGTCGCATCGTGGTCGCCGGATCGT
>SCUH01000237.1 GCA_004298295.1 Betaproteobacteria bacterium
ACTTGCGCCAGAACGCCGGGGTGAACACCACCAGCAGCGTCATCAGCTCAAGACGCCCGAGGACCATCGCAAAGCTCAGCACCCAGATCTGGAAATCGTTGAGCACTTCGAACGTGGTGGCCGGTCCGACCTGGTTCAGCCCGGGGCCAGTGTTGTTGATGCAGGCCACGACCGCCGAAAATGCACTGGTCACGTCCAGGCCGCTCGCGGTGAGAACGAGCGTCAGCAGACTCACGCAACTCATATAGAGGAAACTGAACGCGAGCACCGCGAAGACGACGTTGTTTTCGACCGGCTGGCCGGCAAGCTTGATCGGGCGGTGCAAGCGCGGGTGCAGGATGCGCAGCAGTTCTCGCCGGACCTGCTTGACCAGGATGAGTGCGCGCATCATCTTGATGCCGCCCCCGGTCGAGCCCGCGCATGTCGCGAAGCTGCACAAGAACAGCATCCAGAGCGGCGCGAAAATCGGCCAGAGATTGAAATCGGTGTTCGCATAGCCCGTCGTGGTGGCGATCGAGACGACGTTGAACGCCGCAAAGCGCAGCGCCGTCGGGTAGTCCGCATAGACCCGATTGCCGAGCAGGTACCACGCAACGCCGAAACACGATAGCAGCGTCACCGCCAGGAACGCAGCGGCCTCGGCGTCCGCGCGATACGGCCGCAGCGAGGTCCGCGTCCAGGCAAGGAAGTGGGTGCCGAAATTGATTCCGGCGACCAGCATGAAAATGATCGCCACCGCTTCGACCTGCACCGAATTCCAATAGCCGAAGCTGGCGTCGTGGCTTGAAAACCCTCCCAGGCTCATCGTCGTGAAAGCGTGGATCAGTGCGTCAAGCCAGCTCATACCGGCCCAGCGAAACGCGAGCACGCAGACCATCGTGATCCCGAGGTACACCAGCCAGAGCCCCTTCGCGGTCTCCGTAATACGCGGTGTCAGCTTGGTGTCCTTCATCGGACCCGGGGTCTCCGCCTTGTACAGTTGACTGCCACCGACACCCAGCAGCGGCAGAATCGCAATCGCGAGTACGATGATCCCCATGCCGCCCAGCCATTGCAGCAGGCCGCGCCACAGATTGATGGACGGCGGCAGCTGGTCGAGTCCGGACAATACGGTCGAGCCCGTGGTCGTGATGGCCGCCATGCACTCGAAGTAGGCATCGGTGAACGACAACTTCGGCAAGTAGCCCATCAGGGGCAGCGTGGCGAACGCAGGCAGCACCGTCCACACCAGGACGACCAGCAGGAATCCGTCCCGCAGTTGCAACTCGCGCGCGCGACCGCGGCTCGCGAACCAACCCAGCCCTCCGGCCAGCACGGTTGCGAGTATGGCGGCGTCATAGGCCCCCTCGGCGCCGTCGTTCAGCGTGAAAGAGACACCCAGGGGCAGCAGCATGGTGGCGGCAAAGATCAGCACCACGATGCTCAGAATATTGAGGACGACGCCGATACGGCCCACGGTCGCGCAGCGCTACAGGAAACGCGCCCCGACCTGGAACAGACGCTCCACCCTGGGGAGGATCTTCTTGTCGGTGACAAAAACGATGACGTGGTCCTCGGCGAGCACGCGTGTGTCGTGGTGCGCCATCAGCACCTCCTCGCCGCGCACGATGGCGCCGATGGTCGTGCCGGGCGGCAGCTCGATCTCCTCGATGCGCCGGTCCGTGACGCGGCAGGAGTCGCGATCGCCGTGCACCACCGCCTCGAGCGCTTCGGCGGCGCCGCGGCGCAGCGAGTGCACTGCCACCACGTCGCCGCGGCGCACGTGCGCCAGCAGCTTGCCGATGGTGGCCTGAGCCGGCGAGATCGCGATGTCGATCTGCGCCCCCTGCACCAGATCAACGTAGCTCCTGCGGTTGATGAGCGACACGACGCGGCGCGCCCCCATGCGCTTGGCCAGCAGCGAGCTCATGATGTTGTTCTCGTCGTCGTTGGTGACCGCGACGAACAGGTCCATGTCGCCGATGTTTTCCTGCTCGAGCAGCTCCTCGTCGGTGCCGTCGCCGTTCAGCACCAGCGCGCGCTCAAGTTTGGCCGCCAGCGCTTCGCAGCGCCGCTTGTTGTGGTCGAGGATGCGCACCGAATAATCGGCTTCGAGAGCGCGCGCCAGACGCAAGCCGATGTTGCCGCCGCCCGCGATCATGACGCGCTTCACCGGACGGTCCATCCGGCGCAGCTCGTGCATCACCTGCCGGATGTCCTTCGTCGCCGCGAGGCAGAACACCTCGTCGTTCGCCTCGATCACGGTGCTGCCATCCGGCGCCACCGCGGCGTCCTTGCGGAAGATCGCGACGATGCGCGTGTCGACGCCCGGGATGTGCTGGCGCAAATCCCGGATCGGATGCCCCACCAGCGGCCCGCCCTCGTAGGCGCGCACCGCCACCAGACTCACCCTGCCGTCGGCGAAATCCAGCACCTGCAGGGCCTCCGGAAATTCCACCAGCTTCGCGATGTAGTCGGTGAGCACCTGCTCCGGACAGATCGAGAGATCGACCTCGAAGCCGTCCGGGCCGAGCACCTTTTCGTCGTTGAGGAAATCGGTTGCGCGCACGCGCACGATGCGCCGCGGCACGTTGAACAGCCGCGAGGCGAGCTTGCACGCCACCAGGTTGGTCTCGTCGGACTGCGTCACCGCGATCAGCAGGTCGGCATCCTCGATGCCCGCTTCCATCAGCACCGTAGGATGCGAGGCGCTGCCAGTGACCGTACGCAGGTCGAGCCGATCCTGCAGCGCGTGCAGGCGGGCCGCGTCCACATCGACCACCGTGATGTCGTTGTGCTCCGAAACCAGGCTTTCCGCGACCGATGCGCCGACTTGTCCGGCGCCCAGGATGACGATCTTCACGTGTGAGCCTCCGGTGGCCTGTCGGTCGGTCGCAATCTCACCCCTCGTCCCGCCGCCCCACGGCCAATCCCAGTGCCTTGAGCTTGCGATAGAGATGGGTGCGCTCGAGTCCGGAACGCTCGGCGACGCGCGACATGCTGCCGTGTTCGCGCGCCAGCAGGTTTTCGAAATAAATGCGTTCGAACGCTTCGCGCGCTTCGCGGTAGGGCCGATCGAGCGCGAGCTCGGGCGGTGCGGCCGGCGCCGCCTGCGCTGCCAGCACGCGCTCCACATCCTCCAGTCCCACCTCCTCGTCGAGCGCGGAGTGGGCCAGGTTCTTCACCGCGCTCTCCAGCTCCGCCAGATTGCCGGGCCACGCGTAATGCCGCAGCGCGTTGAGCGCGGCCACATTCAGGCGCCGCGGCGGGCAGCTGCGCGCCTCGACCAGCTGCGCCAGGATCAGCGCGGCGAAATCCGGCACGTCTTCGGCGAAGCTGCGCAGCGGCGGCAGGCGCACCACCAGCTCCGCCAGGCGCGCCGCCAGCTCGGGATCGAAATCGTGCTTTTCCGCCAGCGCCCTCGGCTCGAGCGGCGAGAAAGTCACCAGCCGCACCTTGTGGCGGTCGGCGCGCGCGAGGAGAAACTCCAGCCCTTTCTGCTCCACGCGGCTGAGCCGCGACAGATCGGGAACGAAAAGAATTCCGCCCATGGCGCGCGTAAGCAGGTCCGAAGAAGCCTCCGCGAGCAACGCCTCGCCGACCAGGAACGGCGCCCCTGGCGCGGCCAGCAGACGTGCGAACAGCTCCGGCCGCATGCCGCGTTCGCCTCGCAGCATCAAGGGTGCCGCGATCTGCGCGAGCTGCGCCAGCCTGCGTTTCAGTTCTGCCAGCGCCGGGGCGCGACCGAGTGCGGCAAGCGACAGGCCCTGCGGCAGCACCGCCTCGGTCTGGCGCAGGGCGCGCTTCACGGTCGCCAGCAGTCGCTGCAAGGCGATCGGCTTCTCGAGGTAATCGAGCGCGCCGACGCGGGTCGCTTCGACCGCGGTCTCGATGGTGCCATGGCCCGACATCATGACCACCGGCATGGTGAGCTGGCCGCTCGCCGCCCATTCCTTGAGCAGCGTGATGCCGTCGGTATCGGGCATCCAGATGTCGAGCAGCACCAGGTCCGGGCGCAGCCGCTCGCGCAGCTTGCGCGCCGCCTCCGCGTCGTCCGCGAGCAGCACGTCATGGCCCTCGTCGGCGAGGATCTCCGAGAGCAGCTCACGGATGCCAACCTCGTCGTCCACCACCAGAATCTGCGCCATGGC
>SCUH01000238.1 GCA_004298295.1 Betaproteobacteria bacterium
GCTCGGCGGCCAGGTCGAGGCGCTCGCCTCGGGGCCGGCGGCGGCGATCGGCCAGATCAAGGGCGGCAAGATGCGCGCGCTCGCCTCGTGGAGCGACAAGCGCCTCGCGCTGCTGCCCGATCTGCCCACCTTCAGGGAACTGGGCTACGACGCCGAGTTCTACATCTGGTCAGGCGTGTTCGCGCCCGCGGCGACGCCGGCGCCGATCCTCGCGCGCCTGCGCGAAGCGGTGCGCAACGCCGCCAACGATCCCGATTTCCGCGGCGCGATGGAGAAAGTCGCGACGCCGGTCGCGTATCTGGATGCGCCCGAGTTTCAGAAGTACTGGGACGCCGACGCGCGGCGCCTCGCGGTGGTGCTGGAGAAGATCGGCAAGGTCGAGCAGAAGTAGTTCGCCGCAAGACGCGCTGGTTTCGCGCGCGGGGTTCGGCGGCAGCGCGGGTTTGCCTCTCTCAGATCTCGGCTTTTCGGCATGAATCTCGCCGAAGAGCCGAGAACGGGGAGATCCAATGCGGCGCATCGCCATTCGATGCGACGACCTCGATTGTTTGCCCGCAGCAATCCTAACGCCGCTTGCGCCGGCCGCGCCAGCTCGCCTTGCGCGGCGGCCGGTACTGCAATTCGCGCCCGGCGCGGCGCTCGAACGGGTCGCGCCGCACCAGGGAGCGCAGCTGCGCCGGCGTGGTCAGGCGGAAATGGCGCGTGGCGTCGAGCGCATTCGCCAGGTCCCAGGTCTCGTGCTCCGAGGTCGCCCAGATGGCCGGATCGACCCGGCGCAGGTCGAACGGCCGCGAGTAGGTGCGCAGCGTCTTTTCATGGCGCTTGTTGTAGTACTCATGGAAGTACGACATCGCCAGTTCGCGCAGCGACCGGTATACCGGGTCGCGCCAGCGCAGCGCGAGACCGTTGGTTTTCGAGATCGCGCCCCAGCGGCCGCGGCGCCGGAAAACGGCCACGACGTGGTCGAAATCGCGCACCGCCTGCAGGTCCATCAGTAGCGGCGGCTCGCCGTGGATCCAGAGCGCACAGGCGGCGAGCGTGGCGCCCTCGATGCAGTGCGCGCGGCGTCGCTTGAGCACGGTGCGCACCGAGTAGCAGGTGTCGCCGTCGGGCTCGAAGTTCTGCTTCAGGCCGTTGAGGAAGCGCTGGATCTTCGCCGGCGTGTCGAGTCGGCGCAGGATCGCGAACTCGGCACGGGTCAGACCCAGCTGCTCGCGCGTGGCTTTGCGGAGGCGCATTTTGCCGGAGTGTAGCCCGGCGGGGATAGAATCCGCCAAAGACCCCGCCCGAGCGCACGCGAACCCTCACGCGCCCCCGATGAACCTTCCCACGTATCCCACGCTGACCATCGAGCCGGCCGGCCCGCACGTCCTCGTGGTGCGGCTCAACCGTCCCGAGGTGCTCAATGCGCTCAACACCCAGATGGGACGGGACATGCTCGAGCTGTGGACGCGGCTCGCTGCCGAACCCGGCGAGCTGCGCTGCGCCGTCCTCACGGGCTGCGGCGAGCGTGCCTTCTGCGCCGGCGGCGACTTGAAGGAGCGCAACGGCATGAGTGATGCCGAGTGGCGCGCGCAGCACGAGATCTTCGAGCGCTCGTTCATGGCGCTGCTCGAATGCGGCGTGCCGGTGATCGCGGCCGTGAACGGCGACGCGTTCGGCGGCGGCCTCGAGATGGCACTGTGCTGCGATTTCATCTACGCCGTGCCGGAGGCGCGCTTCGCGCAATCGGAGGTGCGCCTGGGCATCATGCCGGGCGGCATGGGGACGCAGAACCTGCCGCGCGCGCTGGGCGAGCGGCGTGCCAAGGAACTGATCTTCTCGGCGCGCGCCTTCGGTGCCGCGGAGGCCGAGGCCTGGGGCCTGGTCAACCGGATCTGCCCGCGCGCCACGCTGCTCGCGGACGCGCTCGCCTGTGCGGAGGCGATCGCGGCCAATGCGCCGCTCGCGGTGCGCCAGGCCAAGAAGTCGATCCACTACGGCCTGCAGATGGATCTGCTCACCGGCTACCGCTATGAAATCGAAGCCTACAACCGCCTCATCGCGACCGAGGACCGGCTCGAGGGCGTGCGAGCGTTCAACGCCAAGCGCAGGCCCGATTTCCGGGGGCGCTGAGAAGCCCATTTTTGCCAGCGCGGCGCGCTCGCGCTACAGTGCTGGCGGCGCAGACGACCCCATGACCAATATCCGCAAGATTCCCGTCAGCACCGGCGTCTACTGGGTGGAGGTCCGGCATGCCGACGTGCGCATCCTGTGCGGCTGCCCGGCCGACGCGGTCAAGCATCTGCTGCGCACCGGGCTGATCGTGCCGATGGAAGTCGGCGGCGTCGCCTGCGAGAGCGGACCGAACGCGATCCTGCTCTCCGATCTCGCGATCCAGAACGGACAGCTCTGCAGCCGCTCGGAATTCCCGGTGCTGCAGATGCTCTACAACCAGGGCATGATCGTTCCCGGACACCCGCGCAATACCGGGCTGCTGCCGATGCTGGTCGGCTCGCGCCGCCAGGTCGATGCGCAGATGGCCTACATCTTTCGCGGCAATTACGGGCTGGTCTCGCAGGAGGAATTGACGCGGGCCGGGCTGGACGACGAACAGGCGCACGAAATGATGCGCATGAAGCTCGCGTTCGCGTTCGGGCGCATCCGCCCCAGCGAGGAGCTGGTGCAGCCGGTCTACGTGGAACGCGCGGCGGTCGAGATCCGCAACGGCGTGCAGGTGCGCCGTGTGCGCGGCAACGTCTTCGAGATCGCTTTCGAAGGCGAAAGCGTCGAGGTCGACCTCAATCTGGCGCGCGGCGAAAACTACGAGTGTCCCTATACGCTGGGCTATCACCTGCTGCAGCGCGACTATTTCACCGTCGTGCACACCGGCGACGGCGACGGCTGGGACATGAACCGCCCGGCGATGGGCAGCATCGTGCTCTACCAGGGCCGTGTCTTCCTGGTGGACGCCGGGCCCAACATCGACCATGCGCTCACCGCGCTCGGCATCGGCATCAACGAGATCGACGGCATCTTCCACACCCACTGCCACGACGATCACCTCGTCGGCCTGACGGCGCTCATCCGCGGCGACCGGCGCATCGCCTACTACGCGGTGCCGATGGTGCGCGCCTCGGTGATCAAGAAGCTCGGCACGGTGATGCAGATGTCGGAGGCGGAGTTCGGCGCGCTGTTCGACGTGCACGAGCTGCAGCTCGACGCCTGGAACGACATCGAGGGGCTGGAGGTGAAGCCGATCCTGTCGCCGCACCCGGTGGAGACGACGATCTTCTATTTCCGCGTGCTCTGGGAAGGCGGCTACCGGAGCTACGCGCACCTCGGCGACATCGCCTCGGTCGAGGTGATGCGCAAGATGATCGCGCCCGACGACGCGCCGGCGGGCATCAGCCAGGCGCGCTTCGAGCGTACGCTGCGCGACTACACGCAGAAGGCGGACGTGAAGAAGATCGACATCGGCGGCGGCCTGATCCACGGCGCGGCGGCCGATTTCTCGGGCGATCCCTCCGGCAAGCTGATCCTCGCGCACACCGCGCGCCGCCTGACCGAGGACGAGCGCGCGATCGGCTCGGGCGCGCCCTTCGGCACGGTCGAAGTGCTGATCGAAGGCATCTCGGACGAACTGCGCCGGCGCGCCTTCGGCTACCTGCGCGATTATTTTCCCGAGGTGCCGATCCACCGCATCCGGCACCTGATGAACAACCGCATCCTGGTGCTCAATCCGGAGGTGATCCTGGTGCGGGAAGGGCAGCCCGTGTCCGACATCTACCTGATCCTGAGCGGCACCGTCGAAATGCTGCGCACCGGCATGCCGGGCAGCCACCGGCTCTCGGCCGGGTCGATCATCGGCGAGACTTCGTCGCTGCTCGGCATGGCGGCCAACGAGACCTATCGCGCGCTCAGCTTCGTGCAGGCGATGCGCCTGCCGCAGGACCTGTACCTCGATTTCGTGACGCGCAACGCGCTCTATCGCGAC
>SCUH01000239.1 GCA_004298295.1 Betaproteobacteria bacterium
CGAGGACCTGACGCACGACGAGCACGTGCGCGGCCGCGACATGTGGGTCGAGCTCGACCACCCGCAGCGCGGCAAGTGGTGGAACGTCGGCATGCCGATCAAGCTCTCGGCTTCGCCGGCACGCATCGAGCGCTCGCCGACGCTCGGCGAGCATACCGAGGAAGTGCTCAAGTCGGTGCTCGGCTACGATGACGCCCGGATCGGCGCGCTGAAGAGCGCGGGGGCGTTCTCGGTGCCGCCGAAGAAGGCGGCCTGATGCGCGTCGCGATCGTCGGTCAGCAGGACTTCGGAAGATCGGTACTGGAGGCATTCCTCGCGCGCGGCGACGAGGTCGCGGGCGTGTTCTGCGCCCCGGAGAAACCCGGCGCGCGTGCGGACGCGCTCAAGGTCGCGGCCCGGGAAAAGGGCGTGCCGGTGTTCCAGTTCGCCTCGCTCAAGAGCGAGGAGGCGAAATCCGCGCTGCGGGGCCTCGGCGCCGAACTCGGCATCATGGCGTTCGTGCTGCAGTTCGCGCCGCAGGATTTCGTCGGCATTCCGAAGCACGGCACCATCCAGTATCACCCGTCGCTGCTGCCGAAGTATCGCGGCCCCTCCTCGATCAACTGGCCGATCATCCGTGGCGATACCCGGACCGGACTGACGATTTTCCGGCCCACCGACGGCCTCGACGAGGGCCCGGTGATCCTGCAGAAGGCGACCCGCATCGGGCCCGACGACACGCTCGGCAGCGTGTATTTCGACCGCCTGTTTCCGATGGGCGTGCAGGCCCTGCTCGAAGCCGCCGACCTGGTGCTGAAGGGCGGGCACCGCGAGTATCCGCAGGACGAGGCCCAGGCGAGCTACGAGGGGTGGTGCCGCAAGGCCGAGGCCCGCATCCACTGGGCCAATCACGTCGATTTCATCTACAACCTCATCCGGGGCTGCAATCCGGCACCGGGCGCGTGGACCACGCTCGAGGGCAATGAGCTGCAGATCTTCGATGCGCGCAAGATCGCGGTGCGCACCTTCGGCGCGGTCCTGGGCAAGCTGGGCGAGGTGGTCGGCGTCAGCGACCGCGCCTTCCAGGTCAGCACCCAGGGCGGACGCATCGAGGTGCTGCGCGCCAAGCTCGGCGACGGCAAGAAGTCGGCTGCGGCCGAGCTCATCGCCAGCGCAGCCATCCGCGCCGGCCAGATACTCGGTACCTGATTCCCCGCCATCGGGCGGCCGCCGCGGCGCGGGCCGCGTGTAAATATTTGACGTATCTGAAAATTTACTGCAAGAATTCGCCCCAGCCTCCTGTTTTCCGTAGAGATCTGCGGGATTCTCGGGGTTTATGCGTGCCCGGAAGATGGCTTCCAGCGAAACCGGCCGATACCGCCGGCTCGAGCGCCTGATCGAAGGTAGGAGTCGGGGCATGGCGTAGAATTTTTCGCGCGCGCCCCGCCCAGCGCAGTCCCGCGGCGAAGGCGTTTGGGGGAGAGGGGATAGCCGGTGATCAAGTCCTTGAAGTCCGGGTTCTGGAAGAGCGATTGGTTTCTGGGCGTGATCGTCGTCCTCGCGATGCTGTTCGCGGCGGGCAGCGACCTGATGCAGAGCCTGGAGCGCAAGGCCTACGACATGGGCGTGCTCGCCTCTTCCCGCACGCCGTCCGATCGCATCGCCGTGATCGCCATCGACGACGAGTCGATCGCCAATATCGGGCGCTGGCCCTGGTCGCGCGAGGTGCACGCCAGGATGACCGATCTGCTGGCCGGCGCAAAGGCCAAGGTGATCGGCAATACCGTGTTCTTCAGCGAACCGCAGCTGGATCCGGGCTATCAGTACATCACGCGGCTGCTCGAATTGGCGCAGAAGTCGCAGGCGGCCGCGAGCGAGTCGGCGCTGCAGCCGCCAGCCGCGGCGGCAACGGCTGCGGCGCCGCCTGCGCCGATGGCGGAGTTCGTCGCCGTGCTGAAGGAAGCGGAACTCCAGCTCAATCCCGACCGCAAGCTGGCGCAGAGCTATGCCAGGGCGGGCAACGTTCTGCTGCCGATGCTATTCACCATCGGCGAGCCGCGCGGCAAGCCGGACAAGCCGCTGCCGGATTACGTGCAGAAGAATGTCGTCGCCGCGGCGCGCGGCGGCAGCGGCGCATCGCCGCCGCTCACGCTGGCGGTGCAGGCGCCGATCGAATCGGTCGGGCGCGCCGCCGCCGGGCTTGGCCATCTCAACCCCAACGTTGATGTCGACGGCGGGCGGCGAGGCGAATTGCTGGTGCTGGCGTACTTCGACCAGCTGTATCCGTCGCTGTCGATGATGATCGCGGCGCGCAGCCTCAATCTGGGACCGGCGGACATCAAGGTTTCGCTGGGCGAGGGGGTGTCGCTCGGCAAGCTCAGGATCGCCACCGATGCGGACCTGCAGATGCACACCTACTTCTACAAGAACCGCGACGGCAAGCCGGCTTTCCAGGTCGACTCGTTCTATGACGTGATCTCGGGCAAGATCCCCGCCGCCAAGTACGCCGACAAGATCGTGCTGATCGGCGCTACGGCCGCGGGCATCGGTTCGAGTTCGGTGACGCCGGTGTCGCCGGCGATGCCGCCGGTCCTCACGATGGCGCACTCGGTCTCGTCGATCCTGCAGGAGCACTTCTTCGTCGTGCCGGACTGGGCGCAGATCGCGGAGTGGGTGGTCCTGCTGCTGGTCGCTGCCTACCTGATCGGCGCGCTGCCGCGGCTGGCTGCCGGACCGGCTGCGGCGATCACCGCGGGCATCCTCGCCGTGCTGGTCGCGGCGCACTTCGTCCTGATGGCCACGCAGGCGACCTGGTTGCAGCTCATGCTGCCGGGCGCGCTGCTGCTCGTGGGTCACGTCGCCCTGGTGACCAAGCGCTTCATCGTCACCGAGCGCGCCAAGGTGAAGTCGGACGAATCCTCCGCCGAATCCAATCGCATGCTCGGGCTCGCCTACCAGGGACAGGGTCAGCTCGACATGGCCTGGGACAAGTTCCGCCAGGTGCCGCTGTCCGAGGCGCTCATGGAAAACCTCTACAACCTCGCGCTCGACTTCGAGCGCAAGCGCCAGTTCAACAAGGCGGAAGCCGTGTTCCGCCACATGCACGTCTTCGATCCGAAGTTCCGCGACGTGGAGCAGAAGCTCTCGCGCGCCAAGCAGCTGTCGGAAACCGTGATGCTCGGCGGCGGCGCGGCGGCGGGACGGACCAACGTTTCGATCCTCGGCGAAGGCGGCACGGTCGAGAAGCCGATGCTCGGCCGCTACCAGGTGGAGAAGGAACTGGGCAAGGGCGCGATGGGGGTGGTCTATCTCGGCAAGGATCCGAAGATCGGACGCGTGGTGGCCATCAAGACGATGGCGCTTTCGCAGGAGTTCGAAGCCGACGAGCTGGTCGAGGTGAAAGAGCGCTTCTTCCGCGAGGCCGAGACCGCGGGACGGCTCTCGCACCCGAACATCGTCACCATCTACGACGCAGGCGAAGAGCACGACCTGTGCTACATCGCCATGGAGCTGCTCAAGGGCGGCGACCTGGTGCCGTTCTGCAAGCCGGGCAACCTGCTGGGCACCGACAAGGTGGTGTCGATCGTGGCGCGCGCCGCCGAGGCGCTGGGCTATGCGCACCGGCAGGGCGTCGTGCATCGCGACATCAAGCCGGCGAACATCATGTACCACCCCGATACGGACACTCTCAAGGTGACCGACTTCGGCATCGCGCGGCTCACCGATTCCTCCAAGACCAAGACCGGCATGGTGCTCGGCACGCCCTCGTACATGTCGCCCGAGCAGCTGGCGGGCAAGAAGATCGAAGGCCGCAGCGACCTGTTCTCGCTCGCCGTCAGCCTGTACCAGCTGCTTTCGGGCAGGCTGCCGTTCGAGGGCGAATCGATGGCGCAGCTCATGTTCAGGATTGCCAACGAGTCGCCCACCGACATCCTTTCCGTGCGGCCGGACGTGCCGGCCGGCCTGGTCGCGTTTCTCGCGCGTGCGATGGCGAAGAATCCGGACGAGCGCTTCCAGACCGGCGAGGAGTTCGCGCAGTCGCTGCGAGCGGCTTTTGCGGGTGGCGCAGGTGCCGCGGCCGCGCCCACCCACGTCCAGGGCGTGGACATCGAGCTTTAGGCCGCAGCGGATGGATCTGACGCAAACACTCGAAATTGCGAGCTGCACCGACCCGGGCATGGTGCGCGCGCACAACGAGGACTCGATTGCGGCCGACCCGGCCAACGGCCTGGTGGTCCTGGCCGACGGCATGGGCGGCTACAACGCCGGCGAGGTGGCGAGCGGCATGGCGACCACGCTGATCACGACCGAGATGCAGCAGTTGCTCGCCAAGACGCCGGCGTACGAGATCGACCCGGTGACCCATGTGCCGGTTGCGGCACGCCTGGTGCGCGAGCAGGTGCTGAAGGCGAACACTTCGATTTTTCAGGCCGCGCAGAGCCAGCCACAGTATGCCGGCATGGGCACGACTCTGGTGGTGTGCCTGTTCTACGACAACAAGGTGCTGGTCGCGCACCTCGGCGATTCGCGCCTGTACCGGCTGCGCAACGGCGAATTCAGCCAGGTGACGCGCGACCATTCGCTGCTGCAGGAGCAGGTCGACGCCGGCCTGATCTCGCCCGAGCAGGCGAAGCACGCGCAGCACAAGAACCTGGTGACGCGCGCGCTCGGCATCGACCCCGCGGTCGAGCCGGAAATCCGCGACTACGAGGCGCGACCGGACGACCTCTATCTGCTGTGCTCCGACGGCCTGTGCGACATGGTGGCGGACGCGGACATCGCCGAGACGCTGCGCGCGTTCGGCAGCAACCTCAGTCTCGCCGCGCAGCAGCTGGTGCAGATGGCCAATGACAACGGCGGCCGCGACAACGTATCGGTTATACTCGTCCGCGTCCTGCGGGATTACCCGGGGCCGCGCGGCGTGATGGGCAAGCTGTTTGCGTGGCTAAAATAATCCCCCAAGGGATCGGACATGGCGAAACTGATACTCAGCATGGAGGGACAGGTGCTCAAGGAGATCCAGCTCTCCAAGGAGCGCACGACCATCGGCCGCAAACCGCACAACGACATCCAGATCG
>SCUH01000240.1 GCA_004298295.1 Betaproteobacteria bacterium
GAGCGTCGGCACCAGCCCCTTCGGCATGAAGATCATGGTGAGCATCATCACCGCGCCGAACACCACCATCTCGTATTCCTTGAACACGGTGAGCGCCTGCGGCAGCGTCGTCAGCACGGCCGCCCCGACCACGGCGCCGAAGGTCGATGCCATGCCGCCGAATACCACCATGGTGACGAGCTCGATCGAATGAAAGAACGTGACCTTGCCCGGCGTGACGAAGCCGGCGTAGTGCGCGGTGAGGCTGCCCGCCACTGCCGCATACACCGCGGAGATGACGAAGACGCGCAGCTTGTGGCTCGCGCTGTCGATACCCGTCACCTCGGCGCCGATCTCCGAGCCGTGCAGCGCGCGCAGCGCGCGGCCGTGCGGCGAATCGACCAGATTGCGGGCGAGCCACACGGCGAGCAGCAGCGCGATGCCGACGACCCAATACCAGAGACGCTCGCCGGCGAGCGTGAGGCCGAATGCGGAGAGCGCCGGCACCGACATGCCGTCCGGGCCGCCGGTGAGCGTGTCCTCGGTCGCAATGACGATCGAGATGATCACGCCCATGCCAAGCGTCGCCATGGCGAGATAGTGGCCGCGCAGCCGCAGGATCGGGCGGCCGATCAGCCAGGCGAGCGCCGCGACACCCGCCGTCGTGGCGAGCATCGCGCCGAGCGGCGGCCAGCCGTAGCGCGCGCTCAGAATCGCCGAGCCGTAGGCGCCCAGGCCGAAGAACCCCGCGTGGCCGAGGCTGATCTGGCCGGCGTAGCCGATGAGCAGGTTCAGCCCGACGCAGACGATGGCGTTGAGGCCGACCAGGATCGCGATCTCGTAGTAATAATTGTTGTGCAGCACGAGCGGCAGCGCGAGCACCACCAGCGCAAGCAACGCCAGGCCGCTGCTGCGCGCACCCGAGAGGCGGGCGAGCAGCATCAGACGCGATCCGTGCTGCGCTTGCCGAGCAGCCCGCTCGGCATGAAGAACAGCACCGCGAGGATGATGACGAACGCGATCACGTCCTTGTAGGCCGATGACACGTAACCCGCGCCCATGGCTTCGACGATGCCGAGCGCGAGCCCGCCCAGCACGGCGCCCGCGCCGCTGCCCAGGCCGCCGAGCATCGCCGCCGCGAAGCCCTTCAGTCCGAGCATCACGCCGACGTCCCAGGAAGTGAAAGTGATCGGCGCCACCAGGATCCCGGCCACCGCGCCGAGCGCCGCCGACAGGCCGAAGGAAAGCAGCAGCACGTGGCGCACGTTGATTCCCACGAGCTGCGCCGCGAGCCGGTTGTGGGAGGTCGCGAGCAGCGCCTTGCCGAGCAGCGTGCGGCCGAAGAACCAGGTGAGCAGCAGCAGGATGGCGAGCGTGATGCCCATCACCCACAGGCTCTGCGGCACCAGCGTCGCGCCGCCGAGCTGGATCGGCGTGTCGCCGGAAAACGGGCTCAGGGCATGGATGTTCTTGTCCCAGACCAGCGTCGCCAGGCCGCGCAGCAGGATCGAGGCGCCGATGGTGATGATGATGAGCGTGACGACCGAGGCCCCGCGCGCCGGCTCGACGGCGAACTTCTCCAGCGCCAGCCCCACCGCCGCCGCGGCCAGCACCGCCGCGGCGATGGCGAAGGGCAGCGGCCAGCCGATCGCCGTGAGCGAAACCGTCGCCATGCCGCCGATCATGACGAACTCGCCCTGCGCGAAATTGATGACCTGGCTCGCGTTGTAGATGATCGAGAAGCCGAGCGCGACCAGCGCGTAGATCGCGCCGATCGTCAGCCCGGCCAGCAGGAATTGCAGAAATTGGGCGGACATGGGCCTTCCGCCCAATGCGTCCTGCGTCAGCTCACTGGACCAGCGTCCAGTCGCCCTTGCGCACTTCCAGCATGCGGAAATGCGTCAGGTCGAGCCCCATGTGGTCTGTGGGCGTCATGTTGAACACGCCGTCGAGCCCGACGAACCCCTTGGTGGACTCGATCGCGTCGCGCACCTTGGCCTTGTCGGTCGATTTCGCGCGCTTCATCGCGTCCACCGCGATCATCAGGCCGTCCCAGGCGTGTCCGCCGAAAGTCGAGATGTCCTGCTTGTAGCGCGCCTCGTATTCCTTCATGTAGCTGATCGCGACCGGCCGCTGCTTGTCCCCGGCGGGCAGCTTGTCGGCGACCACCATCGCCGCCGCGGGCAGGCGCACGCCCTCGGCCGCGCCGCCCGAGAGCTTGATGTACTCCTTGGAGGCGACGCCGTGCGACTGGTAAAGCGGCACGCTGATGCCGAGCTGGCGGAAGTTCTTGGTGACGATCGCGGGACCCTGGCCG
>SCUH01000241.1 GCA_004298295.1 Betaproteobacteria bacterium
GCGCGGCGGCGAAGTCTGCGGCGTGGTGGCGGCGTTCATCCGCTCGCTCGGCTGGAGCGCGCGCTCGCAGACCAACGCCGATTCCGACGTGCTGCAGCTGCCGCTGGTGCTGCTGGCGGGACTGGGGGAACTCGCGCGCATCGGCGAGATCGTGCTCAACCCGTTCGTGGGGCCGCGCTTCAAGAGCGCGGTGATCACCACCGACCTGCCGCTCGCGCACGACCTGCCGATCGATTTCGGGCTGCAGGACACCTGCTCGAAGTGCCGCAAGTGCGCGCGCGAATGCCCCTGCAGCGCGATATCGCACGGCGACAAGGTGCTGTTCAACGGCTACGAGATGTGGAAACCGGACGTCGAGCGCTGCACGCGCTACCGCGTCACCAATCCGCACGGCTCGGCCTGCGGCCGCTGCATGAAGACCTGCCCGTACAACCACGAAGGGCTGCTCGCGCACCGCCTCTTCCTCTGGGCGGCGATCCATCTGCCGTTCACGCGACGCTGGATCGTTGCGCTCGACGACCGCCTCGGCAACGGCTCGATCAACCCCGCCAAGACCTGGTGGACCGATCTCGAGATCGTGGAGGGCAGGGTCGTCACGCCGCGCGGCGCCAACCGGCGCGGGCTGTCGCTCGGCAAGCCGCACAAGGCGCAGGAACTCGCCTATTACCCGGCGGCAGCGATGCCGCCGCCGGGGGCGCAGGAGCCGTTTCCGGTCGATCGCAAGGCCGCGCTGGCGGCGTTTCCGGAAGCGGCCCTGCGCGCAGAGCTGCGCCGTGCGCGTCTGAACGCCGGAAGAGAGCAGTGGTAATCTTCCGACTTCGCTTCGCCCCGGAGAAAAACATGCTGCGCGCATTGCTGGTATCGCTCGCGCTCGTCGCCGCAATTCCCGTCGCGGCGCAGGACTGGCCGGCCAAGCCGGTGAAGTTCATCGTGCCGTTTCCGCCGGGCGGCTCGGTGGATCCGCTGGCGCGCCTGGTGGGGGCGAAGCTCGGCGACGCGCTCAAGCAGCAGTTCATCGTCGAGAACAAGCCGGGCGCCTCGGGCTCGATCGGCGCCGCGCAGGTGGCAAAATCGCCTGCCGACGGCTACACCTTCCTGTACGTGTTCGACACCCATGCGGTGAATCCCGCGCTCATCCCGAACCTGCCGTTCGACACGGCCAAGGACCTGGCGCCGGTGATGCTGGTGGGCACGGCGCCGATGGCGATCGCCACCAGTCCGCACAAGCCCTACCGCAGTTTCGACGACGTCATCAAGGCGGCGAAGGCGAAGCCGGACACGGTCAGCATCGGCAGCGTCGGCAACGGCTCGCTCGGCCACCTGACGATGATCCTGGTGCAGCAGGCCGCCGGCATCAAGCTGGTGCACGTGCCCTACCGGGGCGGCGGCCCGATGACGCAGGACGCGCTCGGCGGCCAGGTGGAAATGGCGATCGGTTCGGTGGCGGTGCTCGCCTCGCACGTCAGGGGCGGCAAGCTGCGTGCGATCGCGGTGACCGGCGACAAGCGCTCGCCTGTCATGCCCGATGTGCCGGCACTCGCCGAGCAGGGCTTCAAGGGTTTCTCGGCGCTGGCGTGGTGGGGCATCTTCGCGCCCGCCGGGACGCCCAAGCCGATACTCGACAAGTTCCATGGCGAACTGGTCAAGGTGTTCAATCTGCCCGACGTGCGCAAGACACTGACCGATACGCTCGGCATGGACCTGCAGGCCGGCACCCCGGAGCAGCTGCAGCAATGGCTGCTGGGCGAGATGGGGCGCTGGGGCAAGGTGGTGAAGGATAACGGCATCCGCGCCGACTGAGCCGGCCGTGGGGTCGGTCGACCGCGGCGACGAAAGCCTGATGAGCTCGCCCGTGTTCGCGGCCGAGCGCAGCCGCGGTCGCGATGCGCCGCTCGGCGTGTTGCACGAGCCGGCGCGCGACCTTCCCGTCTATCGTCGCTGCGACGTGCTGGTGGTCGGCGGAGGGCCCTCGGGCACTGCCGCCGCCGTTGCCGCGGCCCGGCTCGGCGCCGAGGTGATCCTGCTCGAACGTTATAACCACCTGGGCGGGCTTTCGACCGGCGGCCTCGTCATCTGGATCGATCGCATGACCGACTGGGACGGTCGCGAAGTGATCCGTGGTTTTGCGCAGGACATCTTCGATCGCCTGCCGCCGGACGCGGTGGCAGGCCCGGCGCGCGAGGAATGGGGCTCGCGCGACGCCGCGCGCGCCGCGCATTGGGCGCATCGCACCGCGGCTTTCCATGGCGTCGTGACATGGTCGCCGACGCTCGATCCGGAGCGCCTCAAGCTCCTGTCGCAGGAGATGGTGCTCGAGCAGAAAGTGCATCTCGCGTATCACAGCTGGGCGGCCTCCCCGGTCGTCGAGGGCGGCGCGGTGCGCGGCGCGATCTTCGAGTCGAAGGCGGGACGCCAGGCGGTGCTGGCGAAAGTGGTGGTGGACGCCACCGGCGACGGCGACCTGTTCGCGCGCGCGGGCGCGGCGTTCGAGGCGGACATCGAGCCGAACGACATCCACCACTGCATGAACACGGCGTGGCTGTTCGGCGGCGTCGACATGTCGCGCTGGCTCGAGTTCAAGGCCGGGCAGGCCGCGCAATTCTCGCAATTCATGGCGCGCGGCCGCGACCGGCTGCGCCTGTTCGAGCGCCCGTTCGTCTCCTGGCGCAACGACATCGCACTCTTCATGGGGCCGCGGCAGTCGGGATTCTCGGCGCTCGACGTCGACGACCAGACCGAGGTCGAGATCCGCTCGCACCGGCTGATGGCCGAGCACCTCGATTTCTATCGCGCCCACGCGCCGGGATTCGAGGGCGCGTTTCTGCTGCTCTCGGCGCCGCAGCTCGGGGTGCGCCACAGCCGCAGGCTGGTCGGGGTGCGTCGCGTGACGCGCGCGCAGTGGCCCACGGCGCAGGTGTTCGATGACGAGATCGGCGTGACGCCGAGCGTGTCGCCGAAATTTCCCAACATCTCGATTCCCTACGGCAGCCTGGTGCCGCAGACGCTGGACGGCCTGCTCGCCTGCGGACGCCACATCGCCTGCGACCCGAACTCGCATGGCTTCCTGCGCGAGATCCCGCAGTGCTGGATCACCGGCCAGGCTGCGGGTGCGGGCGCCGCGCTGGCGGCGGCGCGCGGTATCGCGCCGCGCGCAGTGAACATTGCCGAACTGCAGTCGGCGCTCGCGAAGCAGGGCGTGTTCCTGCGAACCGCACAAATGGAAACGGGGGCCGTAGCCCCCGTTGCGTCGTGAAGCGGTACCGCCGCGTTACATCGCCAGAACCCAGGCGACGAGCTTCTTGATGTCGGCGTCGGGCACCGCAGGGTTCGGTGCCATCGGCACCTGGCCCCAGACCCCGGAGCCGCCCTTCTTGACCTTCTCCTCCAGCTTCGCCGCCACGTTCTGGCCCTTGTATTTCTTGGCGATGTCCTTGTAGGACGGGCCAACCGACTTCTTGTCGAGCTGATGGCAGGCAAGGCAGTTGTGCTTCTTCGCCAGGGCTTCGTCGGCGCGCGCGGGGGCGGCCAGCGTGAAGCCCGCGGCGAGCGCGGCGATGATCGCGGTACGGACCAGCATGGAAATTCCTTTCATGGTGAGTGGTTTCCCAAGTGACGCTTGATCTCGTTGAAAACGTTGTATTTTCCCATAACTTTCCGCATCGATAAACGTTTCACCTCCCTCAGGGTTGACGTGTCGTAGATGATCAGCGTGTCCGCCGTCTCCGGCAGGCTCGCCAGGGCATGACGGCCGTGGCGGTCGAAGCTGACGTCGGCGAGCGCCGTGCCGCTTGCGGCCTGCAACCGGGCGAGGGTTTCCGGGTTTTGCCTGCCGATGGCTTCGAAGCTGCCGCGATCGAGGCTCGAGACGCGGCGCCGCACATCAAGGTGAACCACCTCGACCCGGTCGCCGCGGCGCGCGACGCCCGCCAGCCGGCGGCCGTCGGGCAGGAGACGGAAATCGTCGATCGCCTCATCGAGCGGCGTGCGGCGTGGATTGAGGAAT
This sequence comes from Betaproteobacteria bacterium, assembly GCA_004298295.1. Lineage (GTDB taxonomy): Bacteria > Pseudomonadota > Gammaproteobacteria > Burkholderiales > SG8-39 > 2-02-FULL-66-14. The sequence goes on from SCUH01000241.1 coordinate 4,004, forward strand.
CCGGGAACGAAGCTGCCTTCGCGCAGCTTGTAATCGTGCACCAGCCCTTGGGCGATCTCGGGCGCCGCCGGATCGTAGGAGACTTCCCAGATTTCCCCGAGATCGGGCAGCGCAGCAACGAAGCTGCGGCGCGCCGCAGCGCTGCGCACCCGCGACACCGGCGAGGTGCGCCGTTTCGCGGCGTCGGTCGCGGCGAGCAGCTTCACGGGCTGCAGGTCCGCGTCGAGCACCACCAGCGTAGCCGGCACGGCATTGCCTGCGGCCACGAAGCGCCCGTCGGACGAAACTGCGAGGCTGCGCGTGTCGCTGCCGGCACGCACCTCGACCACGGTCTTCAGGTTCCACAGGTCGAACTTCGCGATCCAGCCCTCGCGCGAGGCGAAGAATACGTAACGCCCGTCCGGCGAGAATTGCGGCTCCCCCTGCAGTGCCGGCCGCGAGGCGAAGCGGTGGATCGGCTCGAGTCGCTCGCCGTCCAGGATCGTGACGTGATCGTCGCCCGACTCGACCACGATGAACAGGTTGAGCGGATCCGCCGCGAACGCCGGTGCGTCGGGCAGCGCGCCGGGCGCGTAATGCACGACGCGCGAGGCGCGCATCTCCGCTTCGCCCCAGCTCGACTGCGCTGCGGCGCAAGCGCAAAAGAAAACGGCGGCGCAGAGCGCCGCCGCGGATCGCTGGGCTCTGCCGTGCATCAATAGATGTCGTAGGTCGTGTTCCAGACGTTGAAATGCCCGGTCGGCGTGATGATGCGCGGGTCCTTGATGACGTGCTTGAGCTTTCTCGTCTTGTCGTCGACGATCACGAGCGCCGACTGCTGGTTCTTCGCACTCCACACCGCGAACCAAACCTCGTCGCCGGCCTTGTTGTACTCCGGCTGCACCACGCGCTTGGCGCCTTCGCCGACGCCGGCCCATTCGCCGATCGGCAGCACCTCGGGCTTCTTGTCGAGGTTGTTGATGTCGAACACCGCGATCGACTGTGCGAGCTTCGGATCCGGATTGAGCGGCGTGTCGACCCACAGGTTCTTCGACTTCGGATGCGTCTTGATGAAGAGGTTGCCGCCGCCCTGGCCGTCGATCATGCGCACGACCTTCCAGGCGTTGGCCTTGTTCTTCTTCGGATCCGTGCCGATGAGCGCGATCTTCTCGCTGCCGAGGTGGCCGGTCGCCCACACCGGCCCGAACTTCGGGTCGACGAAGTTGGCGCCGCGCCCGGGGTGCGGGATCTTGTCGACGTCGATCAGCTTCTCGAGCTTGCCTTCCTTGGTGTCGACGACCGCGATCTTGTTCGACTGGTTGGCCGCGACCAGGAAGTAGCGCTTGGTCGAGTCCCAGCCGCCGTCGTGCAGGAACTTGGCGGCCTCGATCTCGGTGGTCTTCAGGTTGTTGATGTCCTTGTAGCTGACCAGCAGGATCTTGCCGGTCTCCTTGACGTTGATCACGAACTC
>SCUH01000242.1 GCA_004298295.1 Betaproteobacteria bacterium
GGAATGGCGGGACGCGGCAAGCGATGCGATGAAGGGCGGCGCCGGCGCATTCCGGGATGCGCTTGCCGTGGAGTTCCCCTCGGATCCCAAGGGGGGCATCCCGTTCTTCGGCATGGGCGAGCCCAACCGCCCGGTCACGATCTATCAGTGGAAATCGGATTGGCAGCCGGCGCGCGACAACGATGTCGACGAGAAATACCCGAACATGGTCGTGGACTGGTATCCGTTTTCGGGACGCAGCCCCGGCGAGATCGCCGAGGCGGCGGACTATGGCGGGAAGGAAGGGGACAAGGCGTTCCTTACTTCCTGGGCGGCCGGCAACACGCTCGGCGACCCGGCGCTGCAGGCGCAGCGCTCGGTGGAAAAACTGGTTGCGCGCGGATTCGGGACCATCACGCCGGTCGCCGACCGGCAGCAGGACGGCGAGGCCAACGCGGTGTGGAAGAACGGCATCTGGATGGCGGTTCTCAGCATGCCGCGCGCGCAGGAAAAGTTCACCTTCGCGCGCGGCCAGACGGTGCCGGTGGCGTTCGCCGCGTGGGACGGGGCGAAAAGCGAGCGCGGCGGGGAGAAAGCGGTCTCGACCTGGTATTTTCTGAGCCTGGAGCAGCCGGTGAGCGCGTTCACGTACGTCGCGCCGCTGCTGGCGGTGGCCGGCGTGGCCGCGGTCGAGCTTGCCGGGCTGCGCGGGTTGCGTGCGCGCAAATCACCGGCCGGCACTCACCGGTCGTCCGGCGCCGCCCTGCGGGGATGGATCGCGAATTTCCGTGCGCAGTTAACGCGGCGCGGCAAGCGCGGCGACTGAACCACGGCGGCGGTAACCGGGTGCATTGAATCTCAAGGCACGGCCATCACTGCACGCCGCGCATCGATGCCGCCGCCGAATCCTTACATCGTTTCCTGGAACCTGACGCGCCGGTGCAACCTCGCCTGCGCGCATTGCTATCTCGACGCCGTGCTGCGGAAAACGCAGGCGCGCGACGAACTGGACACGCAAGCCGCTCTCGCCGTCATCGGCCAGCTTGCCGGGACCGCGCCCGGTGCCATGCTGGTGCTGACCGGGGGGGAGCCGCTGCTGCGTCGCGACCTCGCGCAACTGGTCACGGCCGCCGCCGACGCGGGCCTGTTGCCCGTGGTCGGCACCAACGGGACCTTGCTCGACACGTCACGCGCCGAGTCGCTCAGGGACGCGGGCGCCGCGGGCGCGGGCATCAGCCTGGATTCATCACGGCCGCATTTTCACGACCGGTTGCGTGGAGTGCCGGGCGCATGGGCCGGCGCTCGCCTTGGCATCGCGGTGGCGCGTCAAGCGGGTCTTGCGGTCGTGTTGCAGTCCACGGTATTCGAGGAGAACCGCCGCGATCTCGGCGCGCTCGCTGATCTCGCGGAGCGGGAGAGTGCGCTGGCGTTCAACGTGTTTTTCCTCGTGTGCACCGGCCGCGGCGTGACCCAGACCGATCTCGCGCCGGCGGCCTATGAAGAAACGCTGCGCGAGGTCGTCCGGCTGCAGCAGGCGCACCCCGGCTTGAAAATCCGCGCCCGCTGCGCGCCTTATATGCGCCGGCTGCAGGGCTTGCACGCGGGCGAAAGTGGCGGCGGCTACGCCGATTGGTCCAGCGCATGCCTCGCGGGTCGGCGCTATTTCCGGATCACTCCCGAAGGGGGAGTGACCCCGTGCCCCTATGTTCCGGCGGTGCTCGGCGACCTCAGAACGCAGCCGCTGCAACAGATTTGGAGCGAGCATCCGACCTTGCTCGGCCTGCGCCATGAGCTGCCGGGCGGAAAATGCGGTGCGTGCGATTTTCGCTACAGCTGCGGCGGCTGCCGGGCGCGGGCGCTGGCGCAGCACGGGGAGCTGCTCGCCGAGGATTCCAAGTGCGGCTACCTCACGCCCCCGGATCGCCGCCCCGAGGCATTGCCGGAAACGGCGCAGCGTCCCCGCGTGGCGTGGGAGGCCGATGCGCAGGCGCGACTGCTTCGCATTCCCGCTTTCGTGCGCGACCGGGTAAGAACGCTCCTCGAGGCATCCGCCATCGGCGAGGGGGTCGAGACCATCACGGTCGAATTCCTGCTGAACCACCGTCCACCGGCCAATTTGCTGGACCGCTTGCGCGCTCCCATTGGTCAGCGCGCCGGGCTAGGCACTATCGTTGGATCAGAGTAAGTCAAGAAGGCGCGCGGTGTTGGCTTGTCGCGATTTGCCCGACCGTGGGTTTCTTAATGCCCATCAAGGACGCGGCGCGACCGCCGCTTTATCGTTGTGGGCATGCTGCATACATGGCGATCGCAGTGACGACCATTTGCGCTTTACTCACGGCCGATCACAGGCGCGCAGACGCGCTGTTCGCGGCGGCCGCGCAGGCCGCGCAGAGCGGCGACTGGGCGGCATGCCGCAAGCAATTCGTGGCCTTTCAGGTGGCGCTCGGACAACATGTAAGCATCGAAGA
>SCUH01000243.1 GCA_004298295.1 Betaproteobacteria bacterium
GGCGTCATGCCGCAGACCATCGAGGCGATCAACCACGCCAAGGCGGCCGAAGTGCCGCTGGTGGTGGCGGTCAACAAGATCGACAAGCACGAGGCGAATCCGGAACGGGTGAAGCAGGAGCTGCTCAGCCATGGCGTGGTACCGGAGGAGTTCGGCGGCGAGTCGCCGCTGGTGCCGGTCTCGGCCAAGACCGGCCAGGGCATCGACGCACTGCTCGAGCAGGTCCTGCTGCAGGCCGAGGTGAAGGAACTCACGGCCATGGTCGACGCGCCCGCCCGAGGCGTGGTGATCGAGGCGCGGCTCGACAAGGGCCGCGGCCCGGTCGCCACCGTGCTGGTGCAGTCGGGCACGCTCCAGCGCGGCGATGTCGTGCTCACGGGCGCGGTGTACGGCCGGGTGCGCGCGATGCTGGACGAAAACGGCAAGCCGGTGCAGGCCGCGGGACCGTCGATTCCGGTCGAGATCCAGGGACTGTCGGACGTGCCGGCGGCGGGCGAGGAGCTGGTGGTGCTCAGCGACGAGCGCAAGGCGCGCGAAATCGCGCTCTTCCGCCAGGGCAAGTTCCGCGACGTCAAGCTCGCGAAGCAGCAGGCGGCCAAGCTCGAAAACATCTTCGAGCAGATGGGCGAGGGCGAGAAGAAAACGCTGTCGCTCGTCATCAAGGCGGACGTGCAGGGTTCGCAGGAGGCGCTGGTGCATGCGCTCACGCGCCTGTCGAGCGACGAGGTGAAGGTGGTCGTGGTGCATGCCGGCGTCGGCGGCATTACCGAGTCGGACGTGAACCTCGCGATGGCTTCGCGCGGAGTGATCGTCGGCTTCAACACGCGCGCCGACGCCACCGCGCGCAAGCTGATCGAGTCGGCCGGCGTCCAGGTCCGCTACTACACCATCATTTACGAGGCGGTCGACGAGATCAAGGCCGCGCTCACCGGCATGCTCGCACCGGAGCGCAGGGAGAGCGTGATCGGTCTGGTGGAAGTGCGCCAGGTGTTCCGCATCTCGAAGGTGGGCACCGTCGCGGGCTGCTACGTGCAGGACGGCGCCGTGCGCCGCAGCGCCCAGGTGCGCGTGCTGCGCGACAACGTGGTGATCCACACCGGCGAGATCGACACGCTCAAGCGCTTCAAGGACGACGTGCGCGAGGTCAAGTCCGGCTTCGAGTGCGGCCTGTCGCTGAAGAACTTCCAGGACCTGAAGGAGGGCGACCAGCTCGAGGTCTTCGAAATCCTCGAGGTCGCCCGCACGCTCTAGCGGGCCATGGCGCGCACGGCCGGCCGGGCGGGGACCTCGCGGGGCACGCGGGTCGGCGACCAGATCCAGCGGGTGCTCTCGGAAATCGTGCGACGCGAGTTGCGTGACCCGCGCGTCGGCATGATCACGATCACCGCGGTCGAGATGTCGCCCGATTGCGCGCACGCCACGGTCTATTTCACCTGCCTCGAAGCCGACCATGTGCCGGCGGCCGCCGCAGGGCTGAAGCGCGCCGCGGGTTTCCTGCGCTCGCAGCTCGGACGCAGCATCCGGCTCCATGTCACGCCGCAGCTGCGCTTCGTCTACGACGTCTCGGTCGAACGCGGGGCGCGCCTGTCGCAGCTGATCGACAGCGTGCAGCCCAAGCGGTGATCCGGCGCCGGCTCGACGCCTGGCTGCTGCTCGACAAGCCGAGCGGCATCACCTCCAACGCCGCGCTGCAGCGGGCGAAACGCCTCTACC
>SCUH01000244.1 GCA_004298295.1 Betaproteobacteria bacterium
CTTCGAAGACTTCGTGGTGGAGGTAACCGGGATCGAACCGGTGACCTCTTGCATGCCATGCAAGCGCTCTCCCAGCTGAGCTATACCCCCACGCAAGGGCGCGAATTATAGCGGCGAGTGCCGCCGCCGACAAGAAAAGCTGCGCGACCTCAGGACTTGCAGGGCCCCAACCGGCGCCCCTTCATCCTGGTGAGCATCTCGAAGCTCTTGCCCTGCTGCTTGGAGAACACCTTGGTCTCGCTCTCGACCGTACCCTTGCCGTAGCGCACCGTGCCGGTGCCGCGCATGCCCGACTTCGGGCAGGACATCTCCCAGGAATAGCTGTCGCCGCTCTTGCCCTTGGGCGTCATCTTGCAGTCGTTCTCGGGCTTGCCCTGCCAGCGCGAAGGGTCGCTGACGTCGCTCTTGCTGATGCACTTCTTCATCGTCATGGTCTGCGGCTTGGGCAGCATCGCCGAGCTCATGGTGTTGGTGAACTCCCACTCCCCCGGCTCCATCTGCTGCGCCAGCGCGCCCGCGGCCCCGAGCGCCAGCATCGATCCGATCAGCGTTCGCAACATGTCTTCCCCCTTCAGTCGGTGTTGAGATGGTGGGACAGCCGCGCCAGCACCGTTTCGCGCCCGAGCAGCTCGAGCACGGCGTCCAGCGAAGGCGTCTGCGTCCGGCCCGTGACCAGCAATCTTACCGGCATCGCCAGTTCGGGCATCTTCAGGCCCGCGGACTTGAGCACACCGCTCACCGTTTCGGCGAGCGACCGGCGATCCCACGCGACCTCGGCGAGGCGCGATTCGAGCATCTTGAGCGCGGGGCGCGTGCGCTCGGTGACAAGTTCCGCGACCCGGGCTGCGCCCGGCTTCTCGTACTGGTAGAAAATGCGCGCGGCTTCGGCGAGCTGCCGCAGCGTGCTCGAGCGGTCCTTCAGCAGCGCCACGACCCGTTCGAGCGCGGGCCCCTCGGTCACTTCTACACCCAGCGCGTGCAGCGCCGGCCGCGCGAGGACGGCGAGGCGGGCATCGTCCGCCTGCCGGAGGTAATGCTGATTGAGCCAGGCGAGCTTTTCGGGATTGAACTGCGCCGGCGAGCGGCTGACGTGCGCGAGGTCGAACCATTCGACGAGCTGCGCGGCGGAAAAGATCTCCTCGTCGCCGTGCGACCAGCCCAGCCGCGCGAGGTAATTGAGCAGCGCCTCGGGCAGGAAGCCGTCGTCGCGATACTGCGTCACGCTCACGGCGCCGTGGCGCTTGGACAGGCGCTCGCCGTCGGCGCCGAGGATCATCGGCACATGGCCGAACTCGGGGAGCTTGGCGCCGAGCGCGTGGAAGATGTGGATCTGGCGCGGCGTGTTGTTGACGTGATCGTCGCCGCGGATCACGTGCGTGATGCCCATGTCGAGATCGTCCACCACGACGCCGAAATTGTAGGTCGGCACGCCGTCGGCGCGCAGCAGCACCAGATCGTCGAGCTCGGCGTTGGGAAACGCGATCGCGCCCTTCACCAGGTCGTACCAGCCGACCTCGCCCTCCTCCGGCGTGCGAAAGCGCACCACCGGCGGCCGATCGGTGGGCGGCACGAGGCCCGCGGCCTTCGCGCGCTCGGGCCGCCAGCGGCCGTCGTAGCGCGGCTTGGCGCCGCGCGCGCGCTGCGCTTCGCGCATCGCCTCCAGCTCTTGCTTCGTCGCCCAGCAGTAATAGGCGTGGCCCGCCGCGATCAGCTGCTCGGCGAGCTCCATGTAGCGCGACAGGCGCTTCATCTGGAAGAACGGGCCCTCGTCCCAGTCGATGCCCAGCCAGCGCAGGCTGGTGAGGATCGCCTCGACCGACTCCCCGGTCGAGCGCTCGAGGTCGGTGTCCTCGATGCGCAGCACGAAGGCGCCGCCGTGGCGACGCGCATAAGCCCATGAAAACAGCGCCGTGCGCGCGCCGCCGACGTGCAGGAAACCGGTCGGGCTGGGCGCGAAGCGTGTGCGGATGGCGGTCATGGGAGGCGCGCATTCTACGCCCCGGCGCAGGTTGCTGCCGGGGCGCGAGGACGCGTAAAATTCGCCCGGCCCGCGCTTCGCGGGCCGATGCGACACCCGGGTTGTTAGCTCAGCGGTAGAGCACTGCTCTCACACAGCAGGGGCCACTGGTTCGATCCCAGTACAACCCACCAATCGCCGCGCAGCGCTGCAACGGGAGAAGGAACGATGTCCCAGCCGAAGTTCTTCCCTGGCTCGAAGGCACGCATCGCGGTCGGCGCGGCCCTGCTCGCGCTGCTGCCGTTCTCGACGCAGGCGCAGCAGCCCGCCGCATCGGCCTTCGAGCGTCTCAAGGGTCTCGCCGGCGAGTGGATCGACAGCGACGGCGCCTTCGGCATGAAGGACCAGGTCGCGGTCACCTACCGCGTCACTGGCGCTGGCAGCGCGGTGGTCGAGACGCTGTTCGCCGGCACGCCGCACGAAATGGTTACCGTGTATCACCGCGACGGCAGCGACCTCGTGCTGACGCACTACTGCGCGGCGGGCAACCAGCCGCGCATGCGCGCGAGGGCGATCGAGGGCAACCGCGTCACGTTCCGGTTCGACGGCGGCAGCAACCTGGATGCGGCGAAAGACGGCCACATGCACGACGGCTGGATCGAATTCATTTCCGACAGCGAGCTTCGCGCGCAATGGAACGGCTGGTCCAAGGGCAAGCCCTCGGAGCATTCGCCGCGCTTCCAGCTGACGCGCAAGCGCAGCTGAAAACACAGCGGAGGCGCCATGCAATACGCCTGGTTTGCCCTTATCGGCCTGGTCATGGGCGCCTTGGCCGGACAAGTGCTGCGCGGCCACTACAAGATCGTCGTCGACATGGTGCTCGGCACCGCCGGCGCGCTCCTCGGCAGCTACCTGTTCCTGACCTATCTCACGGACTTCGCCCCGGCGAAATTCGGCGGCTACGTCTTCGCCCCGATCGGCGCCATCGTGTTGCTGCTCGGCTGGCGCGCGCTCGGCTCGATCGAGTAGAGCGCTCAGGCGGCGTAGCCGGCCACGGCGATGACGTGGCAACTGCTGCCCGCGACCACGAACAGGTGCCAGCGGAAATGATTGAAGCGCACCCGCTCGTCGCTCGAAAAGAACACCACGCCCACGGTATACGCGAGGCCGCCGGCGAACAGCCAGAACAGCCCCCACGCCGGCACCCGCTGCCAGAGCGGCCCGATCGCGACGAGCGCGCACCAGCCCATCGCCAGGTACAGCCCGGTCGAGAGCCGCGGATACGCCACGCCGCCGAAGGCCTTGAGCAGGATGCCCGCGAGCGCAAGGCCCCACACGATGGCGAACAGCGACCAGCCCCAGGGCCCGCTCAGCACCCCGAGCGTGAAGGGCGTGTAGCTGCCGGCGATCAGCAGGTAGATGGCGCCATGGTCGAGGATCTGGAACACCGCTTTGGCGCGATTCCTCGGCAAGGCATGGTAGAGCGTGGAAACGAGATAGAGCAGCAGCAGCGACGCGGCAAACACGCTCGCGCCGACCACGCCCGCCGTGTCGCCGCGCTGCACCGCGATCATGACCAGGAGCGGCGCAGCCGCGAGCGCCGCGACGAAACCGATGCCGTGGCTGACGCTGTTGGCGATTTCCTCGCCCAGCGACTGCGGGCGTTCTTCGAGCGCGCCGGCGCCTACGCCATTCACGGTACGGGTAACCCTTGTCAACGACGATGCGCCGCGAGCGCGGTCGTGGAAAGCATGGGCATGCGCATCGCTCCCTGAACGCCCTACAAGGTGAAGCGGAAATCGTCGATCAGCAGGCCCGGCACCTTCATGCCGCCCAGGCTGCGGCAGAAGTAGGTTCCGGTTTCCGGCATGACGTGGGTTTCGCGCGTCAGCGCCTCGAGGTTGCCGCCAAGCGCGCGGTAGAGCGATTCGTCGAAGCGCAGGTCGCGCATCGGCGCTGCGATCTCGCCGCGCTCCACCCAGAAGCAGGCATAGCGCGTCATGCCTGTGACGCGGGCACTGTGGCGGTCGCTCCAGTTGAGGTAATGCAGGTTGCCCAGATACACGCCCGTATCCAGCTGCTCGAGCGCCTGCGCCTCGTCGAGCTCGCCGCCGGCGATCTCCGGGCTCCTCGGCGCCTCGCCGACGAACGGATCTTCCTCGGCGCCGTTGCTCGGCACGCCGTATTCCCTCGCGCTGCGCGCGCCGACCAGCAGGTTGCGCAGCTCGCCGCGCTCGATCAGCGGCAGGTCCGCAGGCGCCATCTCGCCGAGGGCGTTGAACTGCGGCGCCAGGCCGAGGGCGAAATTCTCGCGCAGCGAAAGTTGCGGCGAGAGCGTCGCCGCACCTTCCTGCAGTCGTGCCAGGGCGCTCAAGCCGCGCTTCCAGGCGGAATACGACAACGCACCCCAGCCCAGCATGCCCGCGAAATCGCGCGCCGCCGCGGGCGCGAGGTAGGCGCGATAGCCGCCGGGCTGCAGCGCGAGGCTTGGCTTGCGCAGCTGCGCCAGGCGCTCGCGCGCGCCGCGCAGGCCGGCGAGAAACTTCGCCTCGCTCCACGCGTTGTCGGCATAGCATTCCTTGACCGCCTTGTTCTCGCCCGCCGCGTTCACCGTGTAAAGCGAGTAATCGATGAAGAAGCTCTCGGTATCGAACCAGTGGCTCTGCCCGCGGCTGTTGCGGCTCGCGCGCAGCATCGGCCCGGCCGCGTACAGCCCGGTGAACTCGGTGCCGCCGGTCGCCTCGGTGAAGATCCGGATCGCCTCCTGCGTTCCGAGCAGGCGGCCGGGGTGGCTCACCTCGCTCGCGCCGCGGTTTTCCATCGGCACCAGAAACGGATCCTCGGGCAGCACCCGCGTCTCCGCGCGCGCGCGTTCGATCGCCGAGCGCAGCGCGCATACATCGGTCGCAAAATCCCCGCCGAGGCTGAAACCGAGGTCGACGCGCCGGCCGCCGGACTGGAACTGCACGCTCAGATCGCGCTGGCGCACCTCGGTGGACTGCCGCAGCCGCGAGGCATTGAAGCGCAGGTAGGTCTGGTCCTCGGCGCTCAGGCTCAGGGTCACCTCCTCGCCGGCCGCGCAGCTCGCGAAGCACTCGTCGGCGAGGCGGTCGAACAGGGTGCGCGTCTCGGCGGCGAAGCTCATTGGCCGCCCCCGAAGACTTCGACGCCGGCAAACAGGCACGGCGGCGAGGCGTGTCCGACGCGGATCACCTGCGAGGGTTCGCCCTTGCCGCAGTAGGGTGAGCCGAACAGCTGCCATTCCTCGCGCCGGCCCACCGCCTTGAGCGCGTTCCAGAACGGCGTCGTGATGCCGCGATAGTTCGGGTTCTTCACCACGCGCGTCAGCCGGCCGTCCTCGATCAGCTGCCCGTACTCGCAGCCGAACTGGAACTTGTTGCGGTAGTCGTCGATCGACCAGGAGCGATTGGCCTGCATCACGATGCCGCGCCGGGTCTGCGCGATCATCGCGGCGAGCGAGCTCTCGCCCGGTTCGAGATTGATGTTGGCCATGCGGTCGATCGGCGCGCGGTTCCAGGAGGCGGCGCGGAAATTGGCCACCCCCGGCTGCCCGAGCCGTGCCTGGCTCTCGAGGCTGCCCAGGCCGCGCAACAGCACCCCTTCGCGGATCAGGTGCTCGCGGCTCGCCGGATTGCCGCAATCGTCGAAAGCGTAGCTCGCGAATTCGCCCGGCACGCCCGGGTCGAAGGTCACGTTCATGAGCCGCGAGCCGTACTGCAGGCGGCCGAAATCCTCCGGCTTGACGAAGCTCCAGCCGGCGTAGTTGCGCTCGTCGCCGAGGATGCGGTCGAGCTCCAGCGGATGGCCGATCGACTCGTGGATCTGCAGGACCATCTGGTCGGGCTGCAGGACGAGGTCCATGCGCTCGTCGGGGCAGTCGGGCGCCGCGAGCAGCTCGAGCGCCTCGCGCCCGGTGCGCTCGCAGGCGGCGTACAGCACGTCGCGGTCGAGCGCCTCGAGTCCGCTCTGCCGGCAGCGCGCCACATCGCCGTTCAGCGTGCGGCGCTGCGATTCGCCGCCATCGCGCGCGGTGGCGGCGAAATTCGACGTCAGGTAGAGAAAATGCTGCTCGACGTCCGCGCCGCTGCTCGAGACGTAGCGGCTTTCGACCTCGGTGAGGGTCGCGCTCGCTTCGGCCGAGACGATCCGGTCGGAGGCGCGCAGGCGGCACGTCGCCTCGATCAGGGTGTCGCTCAGCTCGCCGAGGCTCGCGCGGTCCGGGCCCAGCACGCGCGGGCTCGCGTAGCGGCCGCGCGCCGCCGGGCGCTGCGCGGCGCCGAAGCCGAATGCGCCCCTGGGCGCCGCGGCGCGCGCCGTGGCCACCGCGAGCCCCAGGGCGCGTTCGATGCCCGCGGGCGAGAGGTCGTCCGTGGCGGCATAGGCGATCTGCCCGTCCACCATCGCCTCGAGCATCACGCCGCGCGAATGATCGAGGCGGTTGCAGTCGGGCTTGCCGTCGCGCGCGGCGCGCTGCTGGCTCGCCTCGCGGTGATAGCGCAGTCCCACCCAGTCGGCCATGCCGGCCACCCGCGCGAGCGCGCGCTGCGGATCGAAGTCCGCGGCATCCGGCAGGAATCGAAGCGAG
>SCUH01000245.1 GCA_004298295.1 Betaproteobacteria bacterium
CGCGCAGGCCCAGGCCAGCACGGCGCCGAGCATGTAGAACTCGCCGTGGGCGACGTTGACGATGCGCATCACGCCGAACACGAGCGACAGCCCGAGCGCGGTGAGCGCCAGCACGAACGCCGTCACCGTGCCTTCGAGCAGCGCGAGGAAGAGATGCGGGCCGAAGCTCATGCCGTGGGCTCAAACAAAGCGCGGCGGAGGATGCGCTCCCCGCGCCGCGCCCGTGAACGAAGCCGCCAGCCTACAGCGACTGCTTGGTGTAGTCGCCTTCGGCCGGATACAGGCCGTCCTCGATCGCCGTGCGGTGCACCACCTTCAGCTTCTTGCCCTCCACGCGCGAGATGTTCTGGTGGCCGAAGCACTGGTGCAGGCGCCCGTCGAAGCGTTTCGCGCCCTGCGGATGCGCCAGGCCCTCGGCGAAGCCCTTCTCGGCTTCGAGCGATTCGATGAGCTTCTTGTAGTCGCCCGGCGTCGGATCGCGGTAGCCGCTCTTCTCCACCGCCTGCTTGATGACATGCAGCGTCTCCCAGCAGCCGAACATGTGCGAGAACGTCGACACGTCCTTCGGATCGGCGAGGCTCGCGCCGGAATCGTCGACGCCCACGCGCTGGCGGAATTCCTTCACGTGGCCCGGTTCGCCGCCTTGCAGGTAGCGCGGGAATGCCTCCCAGAAATAGGTACCGTCCAGATACTCGAGCCCGGCGCTCGCCATGTCGACGCCTTCGAGCGAGTCGATGAAACCGAAGATCTGCGGGCGCTTCTTGCCGAAATGCTCGCCCATTTCCTTGACGAAGGTGAGCACGGCGGGGCCGACCATGACGTGATACAGCACCTCGGTGTCCGCCGGCACGCGCGCGAAGTACTTCGTGAACGAGCGCTCGGCGGGCGCAATCGCGAGCTTTTCCAGCACGCGGCCACCGTGCTTCTCGGCCGCCTGGCTGAAGTAATCGCGGTGGTCGTAGCCGAAGGCGTAATCGGGGTAGATCAGCGTGATTTTCTTGCCGAGCTTGCCCAGGACCCAGGACGCGACTGCGGTCACCTGGGCGCGCACGTCGGTGATGCCCGGCTGGAAGCAGTAGCGGTTCATCTTGCCCGAGGCGACGTGGTAGCCCTCGCTGACGACGAAATACGGGATCTTCAGCTCGCCCGCGCGCGGCGCCGAGGCGATGACGACGTGGGAAAACAGCGTCCCGTAGACGAAGTCGACCTTGTGCTGACGCGCGAGCTTTTCCACCACCTCGGGCCCGCGCTTCGGATCGGTGCCGTCATCCTCGGCGACAATCTCGATCGGCCGGCCGGCGACGCCGCCTTTCTCGTTGATCAGCTTCACCGCCGCCGTCGTGGTGCGCTCGAACCAGCGGCCGTAGACCGCGCCGATGCCGGTGCGGTGGACCTGAAAGCCGATGCGGATCGGGCGCGCTTGCGCGAGCGCGAGCGGCGCATTGAGCACGCTCCCCACGAGACCGGCGCCCGCGAGCGAGCCCAGCGAAATCAGCGTGCGGCGGCGGCTGAAGCCCCGCCCGGTGCTCACGGCCGGATGGCTGCGATCTTGCGACATGTCCTGCCTCCTCTCTCGAAAAGCCGCTTCTGCGACGGCGCGCGCATGCTATAGCATGCGGGCCGCCACCTGTATAGACCCTTTCCCGGGCGGCTCAACCCGCCACCGGAGTCGACAGCAGCCAGAGGCCGAACACCGTATAGCCGGCCATCAGGACGGTCATCGGCGCCTGGCTCGCGAGCGCGGCGCGGGCTTTGCCCAGCTCGCCGAGCGCGATGCCGTGCGCGACGCAGACCGCGGCGACGTGCCCGAGCACGATCGCGCCGACCTGCAGGTTCCAGATGGCGTGCACCGTATCGTGCTGCGCGAGAAACGACGCCGTGACGTGCCAGTCGCGAAAGCCGAGCAGGTTCCAGCCCAGGCCGAATGGATCCGAGAGCGCGCGCAGCGCATGCTGCCCATCGACGAGAAAGAACGGCAGGTAATGCGCGAAGTGATAGGCGAATGCGATCGGCACGATCGCCACCACGTAGCGTTTGAAGGGCGGCGTGCGAGCGCCGGGCGCGACCGCGGCACCTGCGCGCACGGCGATCGCGTACACCGTCGCCAGCGCCAGCCAGGTGCCCGCAAGTCCCAGCGTGTTGACCGCGACGAGGCTGGTGCGGCCCGGGTATTCGAGCGGATTCTCGCCTACCAGCGTCAGCCACCAGAACGTCAGCGCCAGGCCGTCGAACGAAACCGCGGCGAGCGCGAGCAATACGAAGGCCACCATGCCGGGGTCGAGCCTGTCGGCGCGCAGCAGTCCCGCGCAGGGAACGCCGATCCAAAGGCGCCAGCCCGCGGCTCCGGGTTCCTTTTTCTCCGCCACGAAGGGCGAGAGCCAGCCGACCATGCAGAAGTACACCGAGAAGGCTTCCGCGTTCGCAAGCCAGGGTACGGCGCCGAAGGCGAGCATCCCGGCAAGCGTGACGAGCGCATAGGCAGAACAGGCAAACGCCAGTTGCTCCGGATCCATGGGCGCCGGATAGATGAGCTCGAACCAGGCGAAGACAAAGAACGCGATCGCGGCGGGCCAGCGGCCCAGCCACGCCGGATAGGCGAGCGGCGGTCGCTCGCGCCACGCCGCGAGCCCCGGCAGCGCGGTTGCGATCCGGTGCAGCGCGCGCCACGGATTGAGCGCCTGCCACAGATCGCCGAACAGCGCCACCGCGTAGGTGAACCCCACCCACCACAGGCTCCACACGGTCGGCGGCAGCGGGTTCTCGAGCGGATCGCGCGTGCCCGCGAAGCCGGTGCCGACGAGCAAAGCGAATAAAGCGAGCGCGAGCGCGCTCGGCCACAGTTCCGGCAAACGGCCGACCTGCACAACCGGCCAGCGCAGGTTCACGAGCGCGGCGAACGAGCGCGAGGGCACCACCGCCATGACCCCGAATGACAATCCGACCGCGAGCGCGCCGCCGAGAATGTACAGCCCGGTCGGCAGCAGCATGACGAAACCGCGCTCGCCCGTATGCGCCGCCGCCCCGCCCGCGCCCAGCGCCAGCGCGAGCAGCATCGCCGTTTTCGGATGCATGGCGCGCGCATTATCGCAGCCGGGGAAGGCTGTGCTAGATTTCCGGTGATGTCCGCGTACGCCCGGCCGACCCGCATCGAAGACGCGCTGGAGCTGCTTGCGCGCG
>SCUH01000246.1 GCA_004298295.1 Betaproteobacteria bacterium
GGCGTGCAGCGGCGACAGGTTCTGGACGTCGACGATGCGCGGTTTGAGAAATCCGGTCAGTGCCATATGTGCGTCATCCCGTTACTTCGAATACAACTCGATGATCATGTTTTCGTTCACTGTCGAGGGCAGGTCGGCGCGCGCCGGCAGCGACTTGAGAGTGCCCTTGAGCGCCTTGGCGTCGACTTCGAGCCACTCGGGAAAGCCGCGCGACTCGGTCGCCTCGGCCGCGGCCTTGATGCGCAGCTGAGCCTTGGCCTTGTCGGCGACCTCGACGACGTCGCCCGCGCGGACCTGGAACGAGGGTATGTTGACGCGCTTGCCGTTGACCAGGATCGCGTTGTGGCGCACCACCTGGCGCGCCTCGGTGCGCGAAGCCCCGAACCCCATGCGGTAAGTGATGTTGTCGAGCCGCGTCTCCAGCAGCTGCAGCAGGCGCTCGCCGGTCACGCCCTTCGAGCGCGCGGCCTCGGCGTAGGTCCGCCGGAACTGTCCTTCCAGCAGGCCATAGATGCGCCGCGTCTTCTGCTTTTCGCGCAGCTGCTTGCCGTAATCCGACAGGCGCGAGCCCGATTTCTGGCCGTGCTGGCCGGGCGCGTAGCTGCGGCGGTCGACGGCACACTTGTCGGTGTAACACTTCTCGCCCTTGAGGAAGAGCTTTTCGCCCTCGCGGCGGCACTGACGGCACTTGGCGTCGAGATTTCTGGCCATGGATTCTCCTTAGACCCGGCGGCGCTTCGGTGCGCGGCAGCCGTTGTGCGGCACCGGCGTGACGTCGGCGATCGAGCCGATCTTGAGGCCGATGGCGTTGAGCGCCCGCACCGCCGATTCGCGGCCCGGCCCGGGGCCCTTGATGCGGACCTCGATGTTCTTCACGCCGCAGTCCTGCGCAGCGCGGCCGGCGCGCTCGGCCGCCACCTGCGCCGCAAACGGCGTCGACTTGCGCGAGCCCTTGAAGCCGGCGTTGCCCGAGGTCGACCAGGACAGGGTGTTGCCCTGACGGTCGGTGATCGTGACGATGGTGTTGTTGAACGAGGCGTGAATGTGCGCGATGCCCTCGGCCACGTTCTTCTTGACCTTCTTGCGGGCGCGCGCCGCAGCGGTCTGCTGCAGCTGCTGCTGTGACGGTGTGGTCTTGGTTGCCATGCGTGCGATCCTTTCAGGCGGCCTTGCCGGCCTGGACGTTCAGCTTGACCGCCGCCTTGCGCGGTCCCTTGCGCGTGCGCGCGTTGGTGCGCGTACGCTGGCCTCGCACCGGCAGGCCCTTGCGATGGCGGCCGCCGCGGTAGCAGCCGAGATCCATCAGGCGCTTGATCGACATGGACACCTCGCGCCGCAGGTCGCCCTCGACGGTGAAGCGTGCCACGCTCTCGCGCAGGCGCTCCATCTCGCCGTCGGTGAGGTCCTTGATCTTGCGCGACTTCTCGATGCCGGCCGCGGCGCAGATCGCCTCCGCGCGCGCGCGGCCAATGCCATAGATCGCGGTCAGCGCGATACCGGCGTGCTGGTGATTTGCGATATTGATGCCTGCAATACGGGCCATGGGGTCCCCGAAAACGGAAAACTTTGGATTATAGCTGTCTCGTCAATGCCCTATCAAGGGCGCGCGCAGGAGCGCATTCAGCCCTGCCGCTGCTTGTGGCGCGGATCGGAACAGATCACGCGCACCACGCGCTTGCGCCGCACGATCTTGCACTTGCGGCACATCTTCTTCACCGACGCGCTCACTTTCATGATGCTTCTCTCCTTACTTTGCCCGAAACGTTATGCGGCCCTTGCTGAGGTCGTACGGCGTCAGCTGCACCCTCACCTGGTCCCCCGGCAGGATGCGGATGTAATGCGTGCGCATCTTTCCGGAGATGAAGGCATGGATCACGTGTCCGTTCTCGAGTCTCACCCTGAAGGTGGCACTGGGAAGGTTCTCGATCACCTCGCCCTGCATTTCGATGACATCTTCCTTCGACATCAGCCGACGCTCAGCGTGCCGGCAGTCCGCCCTTGAAACTGGCCTTGCGCAGCAGGCTCTCGTACTGATGGGTCATGATGTAGGCCTGCACCTGGGCCATGAAATCCATGGTCACGACGACGATGATCAGCAGCGACGTGCCGCCGAAATAGAACGGCACGTTCCAGCGCAGAATCAGAAACTCCGGCAGCAGGCAGACGAGCGTGACGTAGAGCGCGCCCGCCAGGGTCAGACGCAGGAGGATCCTCTCCAGATAGCGCGCGGTCTGATCGCCCGGCCGGATCCCGGGGACAAAGGCCCCCGACTTCTTCAGGTTGTCCGCGGTCTCCTTCGGGTTGTACTGCAACGCCGTGTAGAAGAAGCAGAAGAAGATGATCAGGCCGGCGTAGAGCAGGACGTAGATCGGCTGGCCCGGCGACAGCGTGCCCGCCAGGTCGCGCAGCCAGACCAGGCCTTCGGCGGAGCCAAACCAGCCCAGCAGCGTGGCCGGGAACAGGATCAGCGACGAGGCGAAGATCGGCGGAATCACGCCGGACATGTTGAGCTTGAACGGCAGGTGCGAACTCTGGCCGCCGTAGACCCGGTTGCCGACCTGGCGCTTGGCGTAATTGACCAGGATCTTGCGCTGGCCGCGCTCGACGAAGCACACCACGGCGGTCACCACCACCACGGCCGCCGCGATCAGCAGTGCAGTCAGCGGATGCATGGCGCCGGTGCGCACGAGTTCCAGCGTCCCGGCAATCGCGTTCGGCAACCCGGCAGCGATCCCGGCAAAAATGATGATCGAGATGCCGTTGCCCAGGCCGCGCTCGGTGATCTGCTCGCCCAGCCACATCAGGAACATGGTTCCCGTCACCAGGGTGGTGACCGTGGTGAGGCGGAACATCAGGCCCGGATCGAGCACCAGTCCCGCCTGGCTCTCGAGCGCGATCGAAATTCCAGTGGCCTGGAACAGGGCCAGCGCCACCGTGCCGTAGCGCGTGTACTGCGTGATCTTGCGCCGGCCGGACTCGCCTTCCTTGCGCAGCTGTTCGAGCTGCGGGCTGACCGCCGTCATCAGCTGCATGATGATCGAGGCGGAAATGTAAGGCATGATCCCGAGGGCAAAAATGGTGAAGCGCGACAGCGCGCCACCCGAGAACATGTTGAACATGCCCAGGATCCCGCCCTGCTGGCCCTTAAACAGGTCGGCCAGTACGTTCGGGTCGATCCCGGGCACCGGGATGTGCGCGCCGACGCGGAACACGACCAGCGCCCCGAGCAGGAACAACAGCCTGCGCTTCAGGTCGCCGTAGCGTCCCGTCTTGCCTGCATTGGGCAGCGTAGTGGCCAAGCCGGTCTATTCCTTCGCCTCGGCCGCGACCGGGCTCGCCGGCAGCTCGACCTTGCCGCCTGCCGCTTCGATCGCCGCGCGCGCGCCCTTGGTCGCCTTGACGCCCTTGAGCGTCACCGCGCGCGCGAGCTTTCCGGAGAGGATCACCTTGGCAATCAGCGTGAGGTGCGGCACGACGCCCTCGGCCTTGAGCACGGCCAGGTCGATTTCGCTCGCTTTCATGCGCTGCAGATCCGACAGGCGCACCTCGGCGTAGCGATCGCGGCCGAGCGACGTGAAGCCCCGTTTCGGCAGCCTGCGATGCAGCGGCATCTGGCCGCCCTCGAAGCCGACCTTGTGATAGCCGCCGGCGCGCGCCCGCTGGCCCTTGTGACCGAGG
>SCUH01000247.1 GCA_004298295.1 Betaproteobacteria bacterium
GACGGTGGACTTGAAGGTGACCGCACCGCGCAAGGGGTAATTGATCGACGCGCCGAGCATCGCCGCGGCGCCGGCCTCGGAGGCGTTGGTTTCGACGTGGATCCCCAGCTCGTCCAGGATCGCGCGCGCGTCGTTCAGCACGTCCATCAGGTGCGATACCGGTGCCCCCTGGTAGCCGCCGATGTAGGCGACGCCCGACTGCAGCAGCGCCTTGGTCACCGCGAGGATACCCTCGCCGTGGAAGGTCGCGCCCGCGCCGAGCTTGAGCTGCTCCACTTCTTCCTTGAACGAGCGTTCCATCCGTCTTCAGCCGATCTTTGTCGGCAGCCACGTTGCAACCTCGGGCACGAGGAAAATAACCACGAGCACGATGAGGCTGATCACCACATACGGTACCACCCCGCGGTAAATGTGCGCCATGGTCACCTGCGCCGGCGAGACGCTCTTCATCGTCATGAGCAGCAGCCCGTGCGGCGGCAGCAGCAGGCCGAGCTGCATGCAGATGAGAAACATCACCCCGAACCACACCGGATCGACTCCGAGCTGCTGCACCACCGGCATGAAGATCGGGAGCGTGATCAGCATCATGCTGACCTGGTCGACGAACACGCCCAAAACGATCAGCACCAGCATCATTGCCGCGATCACCGCCGTCGGCGACAGCCCCTGTCCGAGGATTTGGGAAACCAGGCCGTTGGATGCGCCAGAGAAGCTCAGGATCTGCGAGAACGTGGTTGCGCCGACGATGATGAACAGGATCATCCCCGAGATCGCCATCGTTCCCTGCAGCGCGGCGAGCACGTTCGCGCGCGAAAGCGCCCCGTAGGCGGCGGCGAGCGCAACGGTGGCGAAGGCGCCGATCGCGGCAGACTCGGTGGGCGTCGCCCAGCCCGCCGCCATCGACGCCACGACCAGAGCGAAGATCGATACCAGCGGGACCACGTACTGCACGAAGAGCCGGTACTTTGCCCAGCCGCGAAACCTTTCGACCCGGGTGGCGGGCGCGAGCGCCGGCTCAAGCTTCGCGCGCGCCACGATGTAGGCGACGAACATCACGGAGAGGATGAGTCCCGGCGTGATGCCGCCGACGAGGAGCTTGGAGATCGAGATCCCGGACAGGCTTCCGAGCAACACGGTGAGCGCGGAGGGAGGAATCAGCATGTCCACAGCGCCGATCGCCATGATCGGCCCGGTGGCCATGGCCGGGTGGTAGCCGCGCGCGAGCATCACCGGCACCATCAGGCTGCCGAGCATCGCGGTGGTGGCGATGGTCGAGCCGGAGATCGCCGAAAACACGGTGCCGGCGACCACCGCCACCACCGCGAGACGTCCCGGCACCTGGCGCACCAGGCGCTCGATGCCGTCGATGACCTTGACCGCGAGCCCGGTGTGGAACAGCACTTCGCCCATCAGGACGAACAGCGGAATCGGCGTCAGCGCGAAGCTCGCGACGGAAGCGACGGCATTGCGCGAAAGCTGCACCAGTCCCGCTTCGCCGCCCATCCAGGCCGCGGCGCCGACCAGGTTGACGGCGAGAAAGGTGAAGGCGACGGGCAGCCCGAGAAACAGCAGCAGCGTGGAGCCGCCGAGCAGCAGCCAGGCCGCGAACTGCCAATCCATGTCAGGCGGAAGTGACCGCGTCCTCGCGCGGCGCGCGCGGACCCAGCCACAGGCGCCGCATCCTGAAGAGCAATTCCACCGACAGCAGCAGGAACGCCATCGGCAGCGGTGCGAGCGTCCACCATTCGGGGAGCACCAGGGTCTTGATCGTGATCGAGCCCTGCGAAAAACTCTCCCAGGTCGCGCGTGTGGCGTAGATCGCGACGCACACGCAGCAGGCGAGGGCGATGACGTCGCAGAGCCATTCGCAAACCCAGGCGGCCCGCGCCGGCAGCGCCCGCAGCACGATGTCGACGCGGATGTGCCGGCCCTCGCGCAGAAGCCAGGGCGCGGCGAGCATCGTGACGAGGTAGAGCGTGGTCTCCGAGAGTTCGTTCGACCACGGCAGCCCCTCCACGCCGGGGATGAGCGCCACGTTGCGCAGGAGCACGTCGGCGCAGATCACCACCGTCATCGCGCCGAGCAGCGCGCAGGCTGCGAGCGCGAACGCTTCCAGCACCTTTCCCCAGGCGTGCGAGAGGAATTCCAAGGACTACTTCCTGGTGAACAGCTTCTGCATCTGCGGACCGTACTGCGGCGAAAGCTTGATGATGCCCGCCCAGCCCGTGTCGTAGGCCTGCTGCAGGTACTTCTTCGAGGTCGTCTCGTCGAAGCGGATGGTCTGGATGCCCGCCGCCGCCTGACGCTTGATCTCCTCCTGCGCGTAGGCTTTCCAGAAGTCGTTGCGCCCTTCGAAGTTGAGCCCCTGCTGCTGCAGGAATTCACGCTGCTTGGCGGTGAGCGAGCGCCACTTCTTCAGGTTGACGATGAGCGAGACCTCGGCGTCGTAAAAGCCGGGGTCGACGCGAAACTTCGTCTTTTCATGCCAGTTGGCATCGAAGATCCCGCCCACCGGCCAGCCGTAGC
>SCUH01000248.1 GCA_004298295.1 Betaproteobacteria bacterium
GAAGAACGGCAAGCCCTGCGCGTCGTTCTTCACCTGCGGCACGCCGCTCGCGAACCAGGCGGGCTCCGCCGTGCTCACGGGCAAGCGCGACCTGGAAAAGGCCAAGGCGCTGATCAAGGAATCCGGCTACAAGGGCGAGAAGATCGTGGTGCTCGACGCGACCGACCAGCCGATCGTGCATCCGCAGGCGCTGCTCACCACCGATCTGCTGAAGAAGCTCGGGCTGAACGCCGAGCTGCAGGCGGGCGACTGGGGCACGCTGATCACGCGGCGCTCCTCCAAGGAACCGGTCGAGAAGGGCGGCTGGTCGATCTTCCACACCTGGTGGGTCGGACCCGACCTCGCCACGCCGGCGCTCAATTCGGCGCTGCGCGGCGCGGGCGAAAAGGCCTGGTTCGGCTGGCCGAACGACCCCGAGATGGAAAAGCTGCGCGACGCCTGGTTCGCCGCGCCCGATCTCGCGACGCAGAAGAAGCTCGCCGAGCAGATGCAGGCACGCGCGTTCGTGACGGTGCCCTACATCCCGACCGCGATGTTCATCATCCCGACGGCCTACCGCTCCAGCCTCAAGGGCATCCTGGTGTCGCCGATGAACCTGATGTGGAACGTGGAGAAGCAGTAGCCGCGGCGCGCCTGCGCGCGTGTTCGCCTACGCAGTCAAGCGCCTGCTCGCGATCATCCCCGTGATGGGGGTGGTCGCGCTGTTCGTCTTTTCGCTGCTTTACATCGCGCCGGGGGATCCCGCGGCGGTGATCGCGGGCGACATCGCCACCGAAGACGACATCGTGCGCATCCGCGCCAAGCTCGGGCTCGACCAGCCCTACCTGGTGCGCTTCGGCGGCTGGCTGTGGGCGCTGGCGCACGGCGACCTCGGGGTGTCGATCTTCACCAACCTGCCGGTGGCGCAATTGATCGGCCAGCGGCTCGAGCCCACGCTCGCGCTGACGCTGTGCACGCTGCTCGTCACCGTGGCGCTCGCCGTGCCGATCGGCGTCATCGCCGCCTGGCGCGTCGGCACCTGGATCGACCGCCTGGTGATGGCGTTCTCGGTGCTCGGCTTCTCGGTGCCGGTGTTCGTGCTCGCCTACCTGCTCATGATGCTGTTCTCGGTGCGGCTCGAATGGCTGCCGGTGCAGGGCTACGTCAGCATCACCGAGGGTTTCTGGCCGTTCCTGCGGCACATGATCCTGCCGTCGGTGGCGCTTGGCACCGTCTACATGGCGCTGATCGCACGCATCACGCGCGCGTCGATGCTGGAAGTGCTGTCGCAGGACTACATCCGCACCGCGCAGGCGAAGGGCCTCGCCTCCGACCAGGTGCTGTACGGGCATGCGCTGAAGAACGCCGCCGTGCCGATCGTGACCGTGATCGGGATCGGCATCGCACTGCTGATTTCCGGCGTCGTGGTGACCGAGACCGTGTTCGCGATCCCGGGCATCGGCCGGCTCACGGTGGACGCGATCCTGCGGCGCGACTACCCGATCATCCAGGCGGTGACGCTGCTGTTTTCGGGCGCCTACGTGCTGGTCAACCTCGCCGTGGACCTGAGCTATACGCTGCTC
>SCUH01000249.1 GCA_004298295.1 Betaproteobacteria bacterium
CCGCGCAACAAGCAGCGGTGGACGGCGCAGGACAAGGCCGAGATCCGCGCCCAGTTCAGGCGCCTGTCGAATCTTTCGCCCTACTTCGTCGCGCTGGTGATGCCGGGCGGTTTCGTGGTGCTGCCGGCGCTCACCTGGTGGCTCGACCGCCGCCGCGCCCGGCGCGCCCTGGCCACGACCAACTCAGGCTAGTTGCCACTCGTAATCGATCGTCAGCGGGGCGTGGTCCGAGAACCGCCGGCGCTTGTAGATGGCTTCGCGCCGCGCGCTGGCGGCGACTCCGGGCGTCGCGATCTGATAATCGATGCGCCAGCCGACATTCTTCGCCCAAGCCTGGCCGCGGTTCGACCACCAGGTGTATTGCTCCGGCTTCACGTTCAGCCGCCGGAAAACGTCGACGTAGCCGAGTTCGTCGAAGACGCGCGTGAGCCAGGCGCGCTCCTCGGGCAGAAAACCGGAATTCTTCCGGTTCGAGCGCCAGTTCTTGAGGTCGATTTCCCGGTGCGCGATGTTCCAGTCGCCGCACAGGATGGCTTCCCGCCCCGAGCGTTTGAGCTCGGCCAGGTACGGCAGGAATTCGTCGAGGAAACGAAACTTGGAGGCCTGACGATGCGGGCCGGCCGAGCCCGAGGGCAGGTACACCGAGATCACCGAAAGCCTGCCGAAGCGCGCCTCCAGGTAACGGCCCTCGGCGTCGAACTCCCGGCTGCCGAAGCCTTCGATCACCGCGTCCGGACGGGTGCGCGAATAGATCGCCACCCCCGCATAGCCTTTCTTCCGCGCATGCGAGAAATGTCCATGCAACCCCTTCGGCGCGCGCAGGCCGTCCTGGAGGTCGGCGTCCTGGGCCTTGATTTCCTGCAGGCAGGCCACATCGGCGCGCTGCGCCGCGAGCCAGCGGAAGAACCCCTTGCGCGCCGCGGAGCGGATGCCGTTGACGTTGAGCGTCAGGACCTTCACGCCACCCGGGGACGCCGTCGCCCGCCTCAGCCCGAAGGAAAGCTCGACGCGCCGCCGTGGGCCGCGGACCACGCCGCGGGTGCGTGCAGGAATTTCTCGATTTCGGCGATCTGCGCCGGCGCCAGATAGGCGTGCTTCTTCACCACCGCCAGCACGTCCCACCAGGTGGCGAGATGGTGCAGCCTTACGCCCAGGTCGCCGAGGATCTGCTTCGACTCCGGGAAGATGTCGTAGTAGAAATTGACGTAAACGTGCTCCACCACCGCGCCCGCCGTGCGCAGCGCCTGGCAGAAATTGATTTTCGAACGCCCGTCGGTGGTGAGGTCCTCCACCAGCAGGGTGCGCGCGCCCTCGCGCACGTCGCCCTCGATCTGCGCGTTGCGGCCGAAGCCCTTGGGTTTCTTGCGCACGTACTGCATCGGCAAACCGAGGCGCTCGGCGATCCACGCCGCGTAGGGGATGCCGGCGGTCTCGCCGCCCGCGACGACGTCGAACTGCTCGAAACCGGCGTCACGCGCGAGCGTCGCGGCGGCGAATTCGACCAGCTGGCCGCGGATGCGCGGGTAGAAGATCAGCTTGCGGCAATCGATGTAGACCGGGCTCGCCCAGCCGGAGGTGAAGATGAAGGGCTTGTCGTGCGAGAACAGCACCGCCTTCACCTCGAGCAGCATCTTCGCGGTGGTCTCGGCGATGAAGGTCGGGTCTGCGCTGTGCATGCGGTGGCCGGTGCGGAGCGGCGCCGATTCTAGCAGGTCAACTCGCGCCGCATCGGGGCGTTGGATAGAATGTCGCGATACCAAGCTGGGAGGCCGTGATGTCCCGATTCGCCATCTTCCTTACCGCGCTCGCGGCGGCCGGCCTGCTCGCGCCGCTGGCCGTCGAGGCGCAGAAGATCGAGGCCCTTACCTACCGCTGCGTCGGCAAGGACAAGAAGACCTACTACGGGCAGACGCTGCCGCCGCAATGCATCGGCCTGCCGCTCGAGATGCTGAACCAGCAGGGCGTGGTGGTGAGGCGCATCGACCCGCAGGGCGACGTCGAGAAAAAGGCGCTCAAGGAGGCCCAGGACAGGAAAAAGCGCGAGGAAGATGCCCTCGTCAAGGAGCGCCTGCGCCGCGACAAGGCGCTGCTCGCCTCCTACGCCAGCGAGGCCGACGTCGACGCGGCGAGAAAGCGTGCGCTGCTCGACAACGAAAAGGCCATCCAGGAGATCGATGCGCGCATCGCGGGCATCCAGACGCGCCAGGCCGGGCTGGCGAAGGAAATGGAGTTCTACCAGGGCAAGCACAAGCCGCCCGCCAAGCTCGACCAGGACGTGAAGAGCGCCGACGCCGAACTGAAGCTGCAGGCCGAGTTGCGCGACAAGAAGAAGAAGGAAATCGACTCGATCAACGCCAAGTACGACGAGGACAAGCGCCGCTACCTCGAGTTGACGCGCGGCAGCGCCGCCAAGTAGCGCCTTCAGCCCTGCAGCTTGCGCCGCAGCAGGTCGTTCACCTGCGCCGGATTGGCCTTGCCGCGCGAGGCCTTCATCACCTGGCCGACGAGCGCGTTCAGCGCCTTGTCCTTGCCGGCGCGGAATTCGGCCACCGACTTCGGGTTCGCGGCGAGCACTTCGTCGACCAGCCTTGCAACGACGCTGGCGTCCGACAACTGTCCGAGATCGCGAACTACGACCTCGTCATGCACCGAGATGTCCAGGGCGCGGGGCGCATTCCAGCGTTCGTCAAAGAGCTTCTTGGCCGTGCCGAGATTGATGCTGCCGTCTGCGACCAGGTTGATCAGTGCGGCTACATCCGGCGGCTTGACCTTGGATTGATCGGCGGTTGCATCCGCCACGTTCAAGCGCGCCAGCACTTCGCCCATAACCCAATTCGCAGCCGCCTTCCTGTCTTTGGCCGCGTTGGCAACCGCCTCAAAGTACTCGGCTAGCGCCCGGTCCGCAGTCAGCGTCCGCGCATCCTGTTCGGAAAGCCCGTAGTCGCGAACGAAACGCGCGCGCATCGCCTCGGGCAGCTCGGGCAGCGTACCCCGAATGCGCTCGATCTGCGCCTCGCTCAGGACCAGCGGCAGCAGATCGGGATCGGGAAAGTAGCGGTAGTCGTGGGCCTCCTCCTTGCTGCGCATCGAACGCGTTTCGTTCCGCTCCGGGTCAAAGAGCCGCGTCTCCTGCTCGATGCGGCCGCCGCCTTCCAGGATCTCGATCTGGCGCCGCGCCTCGTAGGCGATCGCCTGCTCCAGGAAACGGAACGAGTTGAGATTCTTGATCTCGCAGCGCGTGCCGAGCAGCGGATCCCCCGCGCGCCGCACCGAGACGTTAGCGTCGCAGCGAAACGACCCCTCCTGCATGTTGCCGTCGCAGATTCCGATCCAGCGCACCAACGCGTGCATGGCGCGCGCGTAGGCCGCCGCCTCGGCCGCGCTGCGCAACTCGGGCTCGGAGACGATTTCGAGGAGCGGCGTGCCGGCCCGGTTGAGGTCGATCCCGGTCATGCCGTGGAAATCCTCGTGCAGCGACTTGCCGGCATCCTCTTCCAGATGCGCGCGCGTAAGCCGCACCACCTTCTGCAAATCGCCCCCGGCGAGCGTGATCGAGCCGCCCGCGACGACCGGCCGTTCGTACTGGCTGATCTGGTAGCCCTTCGGCAGGTCGGGATAGAAGTAGTTCTTGCGCGCGAATACCGAGCGACGGTTGATCGTGCCGCCCACCGCAAGGCCGAAGCGGATTGCGCACTCCACGGCGGCGCCATTCAGCACCGGCAGCACACCGGGCAGTGCGATATCCACCGCCGAGGCCTGCGTATTCGGCGCCGCGCCGAACGCGGTCGCGGCGCCGGAGAAGATCTTGCTCCGCGTGGCGAGCTGCGCGTGCGTCTCGATGCCGACGACGATTTCCCAGCTCATGCGTGCGAGCGCCTCCCGTTGCGCTTCACAGCGGCGTCGCCGCCGGCACGCGCCGGTGCCAGTCGGTCTCCTGCTGGTAGCGGTGCGCCGCGCCGAGCAGCCGGGCTTCGGTGAAATGATTGCCCGTGAGCTGCAGTCCGACCGGCAGCCCGGCCGCGTCGAAACCGCAGGGGATGCTGAGCGCCGGCAGGCCCGCGAGCGGCGCCGGAATGGTGAAAATGTCGTTGAGGTACATCTGCACCGGGTCGTCGCGGTTCGCGCCCAGCGCAAACGCCGTCGACGGCGCGGTCGGGCCCATGATCAGCTCGCAGCGTCCGAAGGCCTCGGCAAAATCGCGCGCGATCAGCCGCCGCACTTTCTGCGCCTGCAGATAGTAGGCATCGTAGTAACCGTGCGACAGCACGTAGGTGCCGATCAGGATCCTGCGCTTGACCTCGGCGCCGAAACCTTCGGCTCGGGTGCGGCAATACATGTCGGCCAGGTCGGCGTAGTCGCGCGTGCGATGGCCGTAACGCACACCGTCGAAGCGTGACAGGTTGGACGACGCTTCCGCCGGGGCGATCACGTAGTACACCGGCACTGCGAGCCGGCTGTTGGGCAATTCCAGCTCGACCAGCCGGGCGCCGCGGGCTTCGAACCACGCGATCGCCTCGCGCACCCGCGCCAGCACCGCCGGGGCGATGCCGGCGCCGAAATATTCCCGCGGCAGGCCGATGCGCAAGCCGGCAAGCGGCGCCTTCAGCTCCCGGGTGTAGTCCTCGGCCGCGCGCTCGAGGCTGGTCGAATCGCGCGCGTCATGCCCGCCCATCACGTTCATGAGCAGTGCGAGGTCCTCGGCGCTCTTGGCTATCGGACCGCCCTGGTCGAGCGACGAAGCGAACGCGATCAGGCCGTAACGCGACACCACGCCGTAGGTCGGCTTGAGGCCGCAGACCCCGGTAAACGCCGCCGGCTGGCGGATCGAGCCGCCCGTGTCGGTGCCGGTGGCGGCGGGTGCCAGGCGCGCCGCCACTGCGGCAGCCGAGCCGCCGGAGGAGCCGCCCGGCACGCGTGCCGTGTCCCAGGGATTCTTCGCCGGCCCGAAATGCGAGGTTTCGTTGGACGAGCCCATGGCAAACTCGTCCATGTTGGTCTTGCCGAGCAGCACCGTGCCGGCGGCGGCGAAACGCTCCACGACGTGGGCGTCGTACGGACTGACGAAGTTCGCCAGCATCCTCGAGCCGCAGGTGGTCAGCATGCCGCGGGTGCAGTAGATGTCCTTGTGCGCCAGTGGAATGCCGGTGAGCGACCCGGCGCGCCCCGCGGCGCGGCGCTCGTCGGCGGCGCCGGCCTCGCGCAGACTGCGCTCGGCGTCCACCGTGATGAAGGCGTTCAGCGCCCCGTTCAGCCGCGCAATCCGCTCCAGGCAGAGCCGCGTCAGCTCGACGCTGGAAATCGACCTGCGCGCGAGCGCGCCGGCGAGTTCGCTGAGGGTCGAATTGAGCAAGCTACTCGATCACCTTCGGCACCAGGTACAGGCCGCGCTCGACTGCCGGCGCCAGCGCCTGGTACTCGGCATGGCGGTCGGGCTCGGTCACCTCGTCGGCGCGCAGACGCTGGCCCGCGCCCGGTGCGCTCGCCACGGCGTGCGACATGGGCTCGACGCCGGCCGTATCCACGGCCCGCATCTCGTCGATCAGGCCCAGCACGCGGTTGAGCTGCGCGCGCACTGCCTCGCCCTCCTCGGGGCTTACGGCCAGCCGCGCGAGCCGCGCCAACCGCTGGATCTCGTCAGGGGAAAGAGGCATGCTGCAACACGGAAAAACTCCCGCGACGCAAAAAAAGGGGAGTAATATTTAACCATTATAGAGCCATTGGCGACCGGCCCTTGGCGCGCAGACTTCATGCAGGGCACACGAGGACCATGTTCGGTTTTCTCAGAAGCTATTTTTCCAACGATCTCGCCATCGACCTCGGCACCGCCAACACGCTGATCTACGTGCGCGGCAAGGGGATCGTGCTCGACGAACCGTCGGTGGTTGCGATCCGGCAGGAAGGCGGCCCCAACAGCAAGAAGACGATCCAGGCGGTCGGCAAGGAAGCCAAGCAGATGCTGGGCAAGACGCCCGGCAACATCACCGCGATCCGGCCCATGAAGGACGGCGTCATCGCCGACTTCACCGTCACCGAGCAGATGCTGAAGCAGTTCATCAAGAAGGTGCACGACAACAAACTGTTCTCGCCCAGCCCGCGCATCATCATCTGCGTGCCCTGCGGCTCGACCCAGGTCGAGCGCCGCGCGATCCGCGAATCCGCGATCGGCGCCGGCTCCGGCCAGGTGTTCCTGATCGAAGAACCGATGGCCGCGGCGATCGGCGCCGACCTGCCGGTGGCGGAAGCCACCGGTTCGATGGTGGTGGACGTCGGCGGCGGCACGACCGAAGTCGGCGTCATCTCGCTCGGCGGCATGGTGTACTCGGGGTCGGTGCGCGTCGGCGGCGACAAGTTCGACGAAGCGATCATCAACTACATCCGCCGCAACTACGGCATGCTGATCGGCGAAGCCACGGCGGAGACGATCAAGAAGGGCATCGGTTCGGCGTTCCCGGGCAGCGAAGTGCGCGAGATGGAGGTCAAGGGCCGCAATCTCGCCGAGGGCATTCCGCGCAGCTTCACCATCAGTTCGAACGAGATCCTCGAAGCGCTCACCGAGCCGCTCAACCAGATCGTCTCGGCGGTCAAGTCGGCGCTTGAGCAGACGCCGCCCGAACTGGGCGCCGACATCGCCGAGAAGGGCATGGTGCTCACGGGCGGCGGTGCGCTGCTGCGTGATCTCGACCGCCTGTTGATGGAGGAGACCGGCCTGCCGGTGATCGTAGCCGAGGATCCGCTCACCTGCGTGGTGCGCGGCTCGGGCAAGGCGCTCGAGAAGATGGAGCATTTCGGACCGATCTTCACCAACGAGTAGCGCGGTCCATGAGCGAGGCGTGAGGGATCGCGGCCGCCGCGGCGGTTTCCCACCTTCGCGCCTTCACGCCGTCGCCCCTCGCTGACGTGGAGCATTCCCCGCCGCCGTTTTTCAAGCGCGGCCCCGCTCCGCTGGTGCGCCTTGCGTTCTTCGCTTCGCTGTCGCTGGCGCTGCTGGTGCTCGACGCGCGTTTTCGCTACGCCGAAGGCCTGCGCCAGGCGCTGGTGCTCGCCGCGCAGCCGCTGCAGGCGCTGGCCGTGCTGCCGGGGTCGGTGGCGGACCGCATTGCCGGCTATTTCTCCAGCCAGGCGCAGCTGCGCGAGGAGAACGCGGGCCTGCGCCGGCAGCTGGTGGAAGCGTCGCAGTCGGTGCAGCGCCTCCAGGCGGTGCTCGCCGATACCGAGCAGCTCAGGCGCCTCGCGGGCGTTGCCGAGCGCTACCGCAATCGGGGCATCCCCGCCGAGATCCTGTACGACGCACGCGATCCCTATGCCCGCAAGGTGATCATCGGGCGCGGCATTCAGCACGGCGTGCGCGCGGGCTCTGCCGTGGTCGACGAGATCGGCGTCGTCGGGCAGGTGACGCGCACGCATGCGGGCGCCTCGGAAGTCACGCTGCTCACCGACAAGGACCAGGCGATCCCGGTACAGGTGCAGCGTAACGGGCTGCGCGCAGTGGCGTACGGCGGCGGTCTCTCCGGGCTGCTCGAGCTGCGCTACATGGCGGCCAATGCCGAGATCGAGGCGGGCGACCGCCTGGTGACCTCGGGGCTCGACGGCGTGTATCCGCCCGGATTGCAGGTGGCCACGGTGGCGCGCGTCGAGCGCGACGCCGCGAATTCGTTCGCCCGCATCCTGTGCCAGCCTGCGGCGGGGGTCGAGCGCGGCCGTTTCGTGCTGGTGCTGAGTGCCGAGGCACCGCAGACGCCCTACCCGGAAGAGGCGGGCGCGCAACGCGAACGCGATCCGCGCGGCGTCAAGCCGCGCCGCGCACGTCGAAAGGCCGCCGATGGTGCCTGAGCGGCCGCAGCGCATTCTGCTGCCCGTGCGCGTCAGCTGGATCGTGGTCTCGTTCGCCGCCGCGCTGCTGCTCAATTTCGTGCCGTGGCAGCCGCTCGCGCTGGCGCCGGATTTCGTTGCCCTCACGCTCACGTTCTGGTGCGTGCGCCAGCCGCGCCTCGTCGGCCTGGGTGCCGCCTGGCTGCTCGGGCTGCTGACCGACGCCGGCAGCGGCGTGCTGCTGGGGCAGCATGCGCTCGTCTATTCGCTGCTCGCCTTCGCCGCCATCACACTGTCGCGACGCATCCTCTGGTTCTCCGTCTGGGGGCAGGCGCTGCATGTCGCCGTGCTGCTGCTTTTCGCGCAAGGTGTCGCCGCCCTCGTGCGCCTCGCCGCGGGTGCCGATTTCCCCGGCTGGAGCCTGTTCGCGGCGCCGCTGCTGGGGGCCGCGCTCTGGCCGGTGGTGAGCTTGCTGCTCTTGGCGCCGCAGCGCCGCCCGATCGAAGTCGACGAGACGCGGCCGCTATGAGGCCCGCCGAACTGCGCGATCACGAGCGCGAGCTGTACTACTTCCAGCTGCGCATCGGTTTCGCCGGCGCCGTCGTGCTGGTGGCGTTTGCGCTGCTGTTCGCGCGCTTTTTCTACCTGCAGGTCGTGCAGCACGACCGTTACGCCTCGAAAGCCGAGGACAACCGCATTTCGATCGTGCCGATCGCGCCCAATCGCGGCCTGATCCTCGACCGCAACGGCGTGGTGCTGGCGCGCAACTACTCCGCCTACACGCTGGAGATCTTTCCGGCCAAGGTGCACGACCTCGAGCGCACCATCGGCGAACTGGGCGAAGTGGTGGAAATCCAGTCGAAGGACCGCAGCCGCTTTCGCAAGCTGCTGGCGGAGGCGAGAACCGCCGAGAGCCTGCCGCTCCGCACGCGGCTCTCGGACGAGGAGGTGGCGCGCTTCGCCGCGAACCGCTATCGCTTTGCGGGCGTCGAGATCAAGGCGCGGCTGTTTCGGCAGTACCCGCTGGGCGCAACCGCCTCGCACGTGCTCGGGCACATCGGGCGCATCAGCACGCGCGATCGCGACCGGCTCGAGGAGCTCGGCGTCGAGGCGAACTACCGCGGCACCGATTTCATCGGCAAGGCCGGCATCGAAGCCAGCTACCAGCATGAGCTGCACGGCACGGCCGGCGTCGAGCAGGTCGAGATCGACGCCGCGGGCCGGGGACTGCGCACACTCGCGCGCACAGCGGCGCAGCCCGGCAACAACGTCAAGCTCACGCTCGACGTGCGGCTGCAGCAGATCGCCGAAGACGGCTTCGGCGAGCGCCGCGGCGCGCTGGTCGCGCTCGAGCCGCAGACCGGCGCGGTGCTCGCGTTCGTTTCGCGGCCGGGATTCGACCCCAATCTGTTCGTCGACGGCATCGACCCCGCCAACTGGGACGCGCTCAACAATTCGCCGGACCGGCCGCTCAACAACCGCGCCATCGCCGGCGTCTATCCGCCGGGCTCGACCTTCAAGCCGTTCATGGCGCTGGCCGCGCTTGAACTGGGCAAGCGCACGCCGCGCAGCGTGATCCACGATCCAGGCTACTTTGTCTTCGGCGAGCGGCGTTTCCGCGATTCCAAGCCCGGAGGTCACGGCACCGTCGACCTGTACAAGTCGATCGTCGTGTCCTCGGACACTTTCTACTACCAGCTCGCCAACGACCTCGGCATCGACGCGATCGCCGGATTCATGCAGCACTTCGGCTTCGGTGCGCGCACCGGCATCGACCTGGAAGGCGAAGCGAGCGGCGTGCTGCCCTCGCCGCAGTGGAAGAAAAAGCGCTTTCGGCAGCCCGAGCAGCAGAAGTGGTACGCGGGCGAGACCATTTCGATCGGCATCGGCCAGGGCTACAACGCCTATACGCCGGCGCAGCTTGCGCTCGCGGTGGCGACCCTGGCAAACCAGGGCGCCATGTACCGGCCGCATCTGGTGAGCCAGGTCGAGAACCCGCGCAGCGGGACGCGGCGCGCGATCGAGCCCGAACTCGTCAAGCGGGTGCCGCTGCGCGCCGAAAACGTGGAATTCGTGCTGCGCGCGATGGCCGGCGTCAACCGCGAGGGCACCGGAGCGCGCGCTTTCGCCGGCGCGCAGTACACCAGCGGCGGCAAGACCGGCACCGCACAGGTGGTCGGCATGAAGCAGAACGAGAAATACGACGAACGCCGCGTCTCCGAGCGCTTGCGCGACCACGCGCTGTTCATCGCGTTCGCGCCGCTGGAGAGCCCGCGGATCGCGCTCGCGGTGCTGGTCGAAAATTCCGGTTTCGGCGCGCGTGCCGCGGCGCCCATTGCGCGCGCGGTGCTCGATTACTATCTGCTCGGCAAGCTGCCGGCGGCACCGAACAAGCCGGCCCCGGTCGAGGACGCTGAGGAAGAAGAGAGCGACTGATGGAGCTTGCCCGCAATCCGCTGCGAAGCCTCACGGCCTACCTTGCCGAAGGGATCGACGGTACGCTGCTCGCGATCGCGCTCGCGATCGCTGCGCTCGGCCTGGTGACACTGTATTCGGCCAGCTACGACCAGCCGGGACGCGTCGCCGGCCAGGCCGCCAATCTCGCGGTCGCCCTCGGCGCCATGTGGCTGGTGGCCCGCGTGCCGCCGCAGACGCTGATGCGGTTTGCGCTGCCGGCGTATCTGTTCGGCCTGCTGCTGCTCGTGGCGGTGGTGCTGTTCGGCGACGTCGTCAACGGTGCGCGCCGCTGGCTGCACATCGGCGTGACGCGATTCCAGCCCTCCGAGATGATGAAGCTCGCGCTGCCGCTGCTGCTCGCCTGGTATTTCCACCGCCGCGAAGCGGGGCTGCGGCCGCTGGATTTCGCGGTCGGCGCCGCGCTGCTTGCACTGCCCGTGCTGATGATCGCCCGCCAGCCCGACCTCGGTACTGCGGTACTCGTGGCGGCTGCAGGGTTCTACGTCATATTCTTCGCCGGCGTCGGCTGGAAATTGCTCGCGGCGCTCGGCGTGCTGGGCCTCGCCAGCCTGGCGCCGCTCTGGGGGCTGCTGCACGATTATCAGCGCCGGCGCATCCTCATGCTGCTCGATCCGGCGCAGGACCCGCTCGGCGCCGGCTACCACATCATCCAGTCCACCATCGCGGTGGGCTCCGGCGGCCTCACCGGCAAAGGCTGGCTGCACGGCACGCAGACGCACCTCGAGTTCATCCCGGAGCGCCATACCGATTTCGTCTTTGCGGTGTTCTCGGAGGAGTTCGGCCTGCTCGGCAACTGCCTGCTGCTGGTGCTCTACGCCCTGCTCGTCGGGCGCGGCCTCATGATCGCCGCCAACGCGGCGTCGTTCTTTGCGCGATTGCTGGCGGGCTCGATCGCGCTCATGTTCTTCACCTACGCCTTCGTCAACATGGGCATGGTCGCAGGGATCCTGCCCGTGGTCGGCGTGCCGCTGCCCTTCATCTCCTACGGCGGCACCGCACTCGCCACGCTGTTCGTCGGTCTGGGGATCCTGATGAGCGTTCACCGCCACCGCAAACTGGTCCAGACCTGATCTCGGTTTTCGATTGCTGCGAAGCAGCATCGTGTTGAAATCTGTATTCGTATCGTGAAACGAAGGCCCTGTAACTCCATGTAAGCACTTGTTTATTGTTGGTTTAGATACCAAGAGCCGGCTTATTGCTGTGCGCCATTAGTATCGAATAACGTTCTGCATTATGGTTTTTGACACCGATCCTTCAACGCACAGGGAGATTCACGATGGGCGGACGTGAGCAGGAAATCGCGCAACTGAACAAAGACTGGGCCGAGAATGCGCGCTGGAACGGGATCAAGCGCGGTTACGGCGCCGGCGATGTCGTGCGGCTGCGCGGCAGCGTGAAGATCGAGCATACGCTCGCCAAACTGGGATCGGAAAAGCTCTGGAAAATGTGCCACGAGCGCCCGTTCGTGAATTCGCTCGGCGCGCTCACCGGCAACCAGGCCATGCAGCAGGTCAGGGCCGGCGTGCCCGCGATCTACCTCTCGGGCTGGCAGGTCGCCGCCGACGCCAACGATTCACTCTCGATGTATCCGGACCAGTCGCTCTACGCGGTGTCCTCGGTGCCGACGGTCGTGAAGCGCATCAACAACGCGCTGGCGCGCGCCGATCAGATCCAGACCATGGAAGGCAAGGGCGACATCGACTGGTACGCGCCGATCGTCGCCGATGCCGAGTCGGGCTTTGGCGGCGTGCTGAACGCCTTCGAGCTGATGAAGGCCATGATCGACGCCGGCGCCGCCGGCGTGCACTTCGAGGACCAGCTCGCCTCGGTCAAGAAGTGCGGCCACATGGGCGGCAAGGTGCTCGTGCCTACGCAGGACGCGGTGCAGAAGCTGATCGCGGCGCGCCTCGCCGCCGACGTGATGGGCGTGCCGACGGTGCTGCTGGCGAGGACCGACGCGGAAGCGGCCGACATCGTCACCACCGACGTGGATGACAACGACAAGCCCTTCCTCACCGGCGAACGGACCTCGGAAGGCTTCTACAAGACCCGCAAAGGCTTCGATCAGGCGCTGTCGCGCGGACTCGCCTATGCCGAGTACGCCGACATGGTGTGGTGCGAGACCGGCACGCCGGACCTCGGCTTCGCGCGCCGCTTCGCCGAGGGCATCCAGAAGAAATTCCCGGGCAAGATGCTCGCCTACAACTGCTCGCCCTCGTTCAACTGGAAGCGCAACCTCGACGACGCGACGATCGCGCGGTTCCAGCGCGAGCTGGGCGCCATGGGCTACAAGTTCCAGTTCATCACGCTCGCCGGTTTCCACGCCCTCAACTACTCGATGTTCGAGCTCGCTCACGGCTACGCGCGCAACGGCATGCCCGCCTTCGTCGAAATGCAGCAGAAGGAATTCGCCGCGGCCGAGCACGGCTTCACCGCGGTCAAGCACCAGCGCGAGGTCGGCACCAGCTACTTTGACGACGTCACGCAGGTCATTTCGGCCGGCAAAGCCTCGACCACCGCCCTGCACGGCTCGACCGAGGACGAGCAGTTCTTCGACGAGCAGCAGCCACCGGCGAAGAAGGTCGCCTGAAGGCCGCGTGAGAAGCGAGCCCGCCAAGATCCTGCCGATCCACGAGGCGCGCGCCGGGCGCGCCGCCGAGGTCGCGCGCACGATCCTGGCGGGGTTCGACCGGCATTACCGCCTGTTCCGGGAGGCGGCGCGCGAGGCCAAGCGCCTGTTCGAGCGCGGGGACTGGGCGGCGATGCGCGAGCTCGCGCGCGCGCGCATCGCCATGTACGACCGGCGCGTGCAAGAGGGCGTGGAGGCGGTGCTGGCCCGCTTTCCCGAGGTCGACACCGATGAGTCGCTCTGGCCCGCGATCAAGCTCGCCTACATCCCGCTGCTGCACGATCACCGCCAGCCGGAGCTGGCCGAGACCTTCTTCAATTCCGTCGCCTGCCAGGTCCTGCACCGGCGCTACTATCGGAACGAGTTCATCTTCTGGCGCCCTGCGGTCGCGACTGAACATCTGGAGGGCGAAGAGCCGGCCTACCGCAGCTACTATCCGCGCAAGGGCGGCGCGGGACTGCGCGCCACGCTCGAGCGCATCGTGGGCGACTTCGGTTTCGGCCTGCCCTTCGAGAACCTGCACCGCGACCTGAAAAGCGTGGTGCACGCGCTGCGCGCGAAGTTCCCGCGGCCCTCGCGCGCACGCCCGAGCCTGCAGATCCAGGTGCTGGCGTCGCCCTTTTTCCGCAACAAGGCGGCCTACGTCGTCGGCAAGGCGATGAACGGCCACGTCGAGCTGCCTTTCGCCGTGCCGGTGCTGCAGAACGAGCGCCGCGAACTCTACCTCGACACGCTGCTCACGGGGCAGGACGAGCTGCTGGTGCTGTTTTCCTTCGCGCGCGCCTATTTCTTCGTCGACATGGAAGTGCCGGCGGCGACCGTCTCGTTCCTGCGCCAGCTGATGCCGCGCAAGCCGCGCGCCGAGATGTACATGACGGTGGGCCTGCACAAGCAGGGCAAGACGGTCTTTTACCGCGACCTGCACTACCACCTGAACCATTCGTCCGACAATTTCGTCACCGCGCCGGGCATCCGCGGCATGGTGATGCTGGTTTTCACGCTGCCGTCGTTCCTCTACGTCTTCAAGGTGATCCGCGACCGTTTCGCCCCGCCCAAGGAAATCGACCGGGCCACGGTCCAGCAGAAGTACCAGCTGGTGAAGTTTCACGACCGCGTCGGGCGGCTGGCCGACACGCTGGAATACTCGCTCGTCGCGCTGCCCCTCGATCGCTTCGACCCCGCGCTGCTGGAGGAGCTGAAGCGCGAAGCCGCTTCCAGCATCGAAATCGAGGGCGATCGCATCGTGCTCAAGCACGTCTACATCGAGCGCCGCATGCAGCCGCTCAACCTGTATGTCACGGAGGCGCTGCAGGACCGCGACGAGGCGCGGCTCGAGCACGTGCTGGACGAGTACGGCCACGCCATCAAGGACCTGGCCGGCGCCGGCATCTTCCCCGGCGACATGCTGCTCAAGAACTTCGGGGTCACGCGGCACGAGCGCGTTGTGTTCTACGACTACGACGAGATCTCGTACATGACCGACTGCAACTTCCGCCGCATCCCGCTGCCGCGGTCCTGGGAGGACGAGATGTCGGCCGAACCCTACTATTCGATCGGGCCGCAGGACGTGTTCCCGGAGCAGTTCGCGAATTTCCTGGTCTCCGATGCGCACGCGCGCGAGGTCTTCCTGCGGCGGCACAGTGACCTCATGACGCCGGAATACTGGCAGGCGCAGCAGGCGCGCATCCGTGCCGGCGAGCAGGCTGACGTGTTTCCCTACCCCGAGTCGATGCGCTTCAGGCGCTAGGCGGCGCGAGCAGCGCCTCCGGCCCGCGCCGCGAGCCCGTCACCGCAACGCGCTTGGTGCGGGCATGCGCGCCGGCGAGGATCACGACCCCGCGTTTCGGCACGTCGAAACGGGCGGCGAGGAATTCGCTCAGCGCCGCGTTCGCCGCGCCCTCCACGGCGCGCGCGGCGAGGCGGATCTTGAGTCGCCCACCGTGCAATCCGGCGACCGCGGTGCGCGCCGCGCCCGGCTGCACGTGCAATTCGAGCAGCAGCCGCGTGCCCTCGCGGCGCCACCAGCTCAGAACACCCCCCCGGCCAGGCTGCGCAGATGCGCGAGCGGGATCATCAGCACCTGCAGCACCATCAGCAGCACCAGCGGCGAAAGGTCGACGTTCGCGATGGGCGGCACCAGACGGCGGATCGGCCGCAGGAACGGCCGCGTCATGGCGTCGAACACCGGTGCCACGGGCGAATACGGATTGACCCACGACAGCACCACGTTGGCGATCACGGCGAATATCAGAATGTAGAGGCTGTAGCGGATCAGGTCGACGAACGCCGTCGCCGCCAGGATCGCGGCCGCGGCACCCGGCGCGGCGCCGAACTCCCCGCCGCGCAGCGCAGACAGCGCCCAGAGCGCGAGCATCTGTGCCAGCCAGGCCGCGACCAGCGACGCGAGGTCGAGCCCCGCCAGCGGTGCGATCACGCGCCGCAGCGGGCGCACCGCCCAATTGGTGGTCGCGACGAGAAACTCGCCCAGCGGATTGCGGAACGGCACGCGCAGCCACTGCCAGAGAAATCGCGCCAGCAGCAGGTAGACGAGGAAACTCGCCACCACGTCGACCAGCAGCTGGCCGATCTGCGCGAGCATCAGTCCTGGCCGAGTTGCTCGCCGAGTTCGGCGCCGCGCCGGCTCGCCGCCTGCAGCGCCCGGTGCAGGCGCTGCGCCAGCTGTTCCTGGTCGAATGCCTGGAGCGCAGCCTCCGTCGTGCCGCCCTTCGAGGTGACGCGCGCGCGCAGTGCCGCGGGCGTTTCGTCGCTCTGCGACGCGAGCCGGGCGGCGCCGAGGACCGTTTCCAGCGCCAGCCGGGCCGCCACCTCGCGCGGCAGTCCCAGCGCCTCGCCGGAGGCGGCCAGCTGCTCGATGAACCAGAATACGTAGGCGGGGCCGCTGCCCGAGAGCGCCGTGACCGGGTCGAGCAGTCGCTCATCGTCGACCCAGACGATCGCTCCGACCGCGCCCAGCAGGGCTTCGGCGCGGCGACGCTCGGCGGCGTTCACATCGGGCAAGGCGTGCAGCGCACTGATGCCGCAACCGATGAGCGCGGGCATGTTGGGCATCGAGCGCACCAGCTTGCGATGCCCGCCGAGCCAGCGCGCAATGTCCGGCAGGCGGGCCCCGGCCGCAATGCTGATGACGAGCTGCTCGCCCGTCACCGGCGTCAGCGCAGCCAGCGCGCGGCGCAGGTCCTGCGGTTTCACCGCCAGCACCAGCGTTTCGGCGGCGCGCAGCGCGGCGTCGGGGACCGCGCTGACGCGCACGCCGTAGCGCGCCTCCAGTCGCTGACGCGCCTCGGCCTGCGGCTCGACCACCACCACGTCGCGTGCGGCGAAGCCCTTCGCGAGCAGCCCGCCGATCAGCGCCGTCGCCATGTTGCCACCGCCCAGGAAAGCGATCGTCACGCCGCGTCCCGCGTCACGCCGCGCGCGCCGAAGATCGCGGTCCCGACGCGCACCAGGGTGGAGCCTTCGGCAACCGCCGCTTCCAGGTCGTCGCTCATCCCGAGGGAGAGCGTATCCAGCGCCAGCCCCTCGCGCACCAGGTGCTCGAAGAGCTGGCGCACGGCGCGAAAGCGCGCGCGTTGCACGACGCCGTCAGGACTCGGTTCGGGAATCGCCATCAGGCCCCGCAGGCGCAACCGGGGCAGCGCGGCCACTGCCTGGGCGAGCGCCGGCGCCCGCTCCGGAGCAATCCCGGACTTGGTGGCTTCCCCCGAGATGTTGACCTGCAAGAGGACTTCGAGCGGCGGCAGCGAGGCAGGCCGCTGCGCCGAGAGGCGGCGCGCGATGCGATCGCTTTCCAGGGTGTGCAGCCACGCGAAGCGCTCCGCGACCAGGCGCGTCTTGTTGCTCTGCAGGGGTCCGACCAGGTGCCACTCGAGCGGCAGCCGCGCCAGGGCATCCATCTTCTGCAGCGCCTCTTGGACGTAGTTCTCGCCAAACGCCAGCTGCCCGGCCTGATATGCTTCGTCCACGAGCGCGGCCGGATGCGTCTTCGACACGGCCAGCAGGCGGACCGCGCGCGCATCGCGTCCGGCGGCTTGCGCCGCCCGTGCGATGCGCGCGTTCACGGCTTGCAAATTGGCTCTGATCGCGCCCATAATTTTCGCGGCACTGCGTAAGGGATTCTAATGGATCTGACCGAACTGCTCGCCTTCGTCGTCAAGAACAAGGCCTCCGACCTGCACCTGTCGTCGGGCCTGCCGCCGATGATCCGCGTGCATGGCGACGTGCGGCGCATCAACGTGCCGCCGCTCGAGCACAAGGACGTGCACGGCATGATCTACGACATCATGAACGACGGTCAGCGCAAGTTCTATGAGGAAAACCTCGAGTGCGACTTCTCGTTCGCGGTGCCCAACCTGGCGCGCTTCCGCGTCAACGCCTTCGTGCAGCAGCGCGGCGCGGCCGCGGTGCTGCGCACGATTCCCTCCAAGGTGCTGACCCTGGAGGACCTGAAGTGCCCCAAGATCTTCGTCGAGATCGCCGACCAGCCGCGCGGCATCGTGCTGGTCACCGGCCCGACCGGCTCGGGCAAGAGCACCACGCTCGCGGCGATGGTCAACCATATCAACGAGAACGAGCACGGCCATATCCTGACTATCGAGGATCCGATCGAGTTCGTGCACGAGTCGAAGAAGTGCCTCATCAACCAGCGCGAGGTCGGGCCGCATACGCTGTCCTTCGCCAACGCGCTCCGGAGCGCGCTGCGCGAGGACCCGGACGTGATCCTGGTGGGCGAGATGCGCGACCTGGAAACCATCCGCCTCGCGCTCACCGGTGCGGAGACCGGACACCTGGTGTTCGGCACGCTGCACACCTCTTCCGCCGCCAAGACGATCGACCGCATCGTCGACGTCTTCCCCGCGGCCGAGAAGGAAATGGTGCGCGCGATGCTGTCGGAATCGATCCGCGCCGTGATCTCGCAGACCCTGCTCAAGACCAAGGACGGCTCGGGGCGCGTCGCCGCGCATGAGATCATGATCGGCACGCCGGCGATCCGCAACCTGATCCGCGAGAACAAGATCGCGCAGATGTATTCCGCGATCCAGACCGGGCGCCAGATCGGCATGCAGACGCTCGACCAGAACCTGCAGGAGATGGTGCAGCGC
>SCUH01000250.1 GCA_004298295.1 Betaproteobacteria bacterium
ACGGGCAGATCGTGGCGCGGCCGATGAATTATCTCGCGCTGTCCTACGACCATCGCATCATCGACGGCCGCGAGGCGGTGCTGTTCCTGATCGCGCTCAAGGAAGCGCTCGAGGATCCGGCGCGCCTCATCCTGGAGATCTGACGTGGCGCGCGCCTTCGACGTCGTGGTGATCGGGGCGGGGCCCGCCGGCTACATCGCGGCGATCCGTTGCGCGCAGCTCGGCTTGAACACCGCCTGCATCGAGCAATGGCGCACCCCGGACGGGCAGTACGCGCTCGGCGGCACCTGCCTCAACGTCGGCTGCATCCCCTCGAAGGCGCTGCTCGAATCCTCCGAGAACTACGAGCGCGCCCGGCACCGGCTGCAGGTGCACGGCATCACGGCGGGCGCAGTCAGCTTCGATCTCAAGGCGATGCTCGCGCGCAAGGACCAGATCGTGCGCAAGATGACCGGCGGTATCGCGGGGCTGTTCAAGAAGAACAAGGTCACCTGGCTGCAGGGGCACGGGCGCTTCGTCTCCGGCGGCACCGGCTGGAAGCTCGCGGTCGAAGGCGCGCAGGGCAGCGAGGCGATCGAGGCGGCGCACGTGATCGTCGCCACCGGCTCGCGCGCGCGCCATCTGCCCGGCGTGCCGGTGGACAACCGGATCATCTGCGACAACGAGGGCGCGCTCGCGTTCGATTCGGTCCCCGGGCGGCTCGGCATCATCGGCGCCGGCGTGATCGGGCTTGAGCTGGGCAGCGTCTGGCGGCGATTGGGATCGAAGGTGCATATCCTCGAGGCTCTGCCGGCGTTCCTCGGTGCCGCCGACGAATCGATCGCCCAGGAGGCCTGGAAGATCTTCACGCGCCCGGGCGAGCTCGAGATCGAGCTCGGCGTCAACGTCAGCTCGATCAGCCGGGGCGCGGCGGGCGTCAGCGTGGCCTACAAGACGGCCGACGGCAAGGCGGCGACGCTCGCCTGCGACCGGCTCATCGTGTCCATCGGGCGAGTGCCCAACACCGAGGGCCTGGGCGCGGAGAGCATCGGCCTCAAGATCGACGCCCGGGGATTCATCGAGGTCGACAAGAACTGCCGCGCCAGCCTGCCGCGCATCTATGCCGTCGGCGACGTGGTGCGCGGGCCGATGCTGGCGCACAAGGGCGAGGACGAGGGCGTGATGGTGGCCGAGATCATCGCCGGCCTGCACGGTCACGTGAATTACGACGCGATCCCCTGGGTCATGTACACGATGCCGGAGATCGCGTGGGTGGGCAGGACCGAGCAGCAGCTCAAGGCCGAGGGCATCGCCTACCGCAGCGGCCGATTCCCGTTCGCCTACAACGGCCGCGCGCTCGGCCGCGACGAGGCCGAGGGCTTCATCAAGGTGCTGGCGGACGCGGCCACCGACCGCATTCTCGGCGTGCACGCGATCGGCAGCCTGGCTTCCGAGCTGATCGCGGAGGCCGTCATGGCGATGGAGTTCGGTGCCTCGAGCGAGGACATCGCGCGCATCTGCCACGCGCATCCTTCGATGTCGGAAGTGATGCGCGAGGCGGCGCTGGCGGTGGACAAGCGCAGCCTGAACGGTTGAAGCGAGTTGCCGCGTTCGGCGCCATCGTCCGCGCCCGCCCTGCGCGCCATGCTGTGGATGGTTGCGACGGGCCTGTTGTTCACCCTCCTCAACACCGTCATGAAGAAGCTCGCGCAGGATCTCGATCCGTGGCTGGTGGGGTTCCTGCGCTACCTGCTGGGTACGCTCGTCATGCTGCCGCCCGCGCTGCGCCTCGGCGTCGGCGCGCTCTGGCCGAAGGCACCGCAGCTGCAGCTGCTGCGCGGCTGTTTTCACGCCGGCGGCATGCTGCTGTGGTTCGCTGCGCTGCCGTTCGTGACGCTGGCCGACCTGACGGCGATCGGCTTCAGCGGTCCGATCTTCGTCTGCCTCGGGGCGGTGCTGTTTCTGCGCGAGCACATGACCGGTGCGCGCTGGATCGCGGTGCTGGTCGGCTTCCTGGGCGTGATTCTCGTGCTGCAGCCCTGGCAAAGCGGCGGCCTGGCCGCGGTGTCTCCCGGTTTGCTGCTGATGCTCGCTTCGGCGCCGGTCTTCGCGGGCTCGTTTCTGGTGGCC
The DNA here is from genome assembly GCA_004298295.1 of Betaproteobacteria bacterium. Classification (GTDB taxonomy): domain Bacteria; phylum Pseudomonadota; class Gammaproteobacteria; order Burkholderiales; family SG8-39; genus 2-02-FULL-66-14. The sequence goes on from SCUH01000250.1 coordinate 2,110, forward strand.
AAGGTGCTGACGCGGCATGATCGTCCGGCGATCATCGTGCTGTGGCAGCACCTTTGGGTCTCGGCGCTGCTCCTGCCGTTCATGGTTTCGGGCTGGGCGATGCCATCGGAGGCGCAGTGGCTGGCGCTCGTGGTCTGCGGCTTCGCCGGAGCCGGGGGACACTACTGCATGACGCGCGCCTTCCGCGTCGCCGATGTCTCTGCCGTGCAGTCGGTGCGGTTCCTGGAGCTGGTCTGGGCGGCGCTGCTCGGCTATCTCGTCTTTGACTCGGTGCCGACCGCCGGGGCCGTGTTCGGCGGCGTGGTGATTCTCGGCAGCACCCTGTGGCTCGCGCGCCGCGAGGCGCGCGCCGCGCGCTGACGCTCGCGATGCACGGCCGTGCTCCGCACGAGGCGCTGGCCGGGACCGCGGCAAGGCGTGGTCCCGATGTCATCACGCGCTACCGGCAGATCGCGGCGCAGCGCGGCTTCGTCACCGATCCTGCGCAGTGGCGCGCGGTCGAGCGGCTGCAGCGGCTGTACGAGGAATGGAGCGCGTACAAGGCGCGGCGCAATTCGGCGCTCCGGCGGCTGCTGCTGAAGCCGACGCTGCCGAAAGGCGTCTACCTCTGGGGCGGAGTGGGGCGCGGCAAGAGCTTTCTCATGGACAGTTTCTACCTGTGCGTGCCGCTGGTCCGCAAGCGCCGCGTGCATTTCCACCCTTTCATGCGCGAAGTGCACCGCGAGCTCGACGAGCTGAAAGGCACGCCGGACCCGATTGCCGCGCTCGCCGCGCGCACGGCACGGCGCTACCGCCTGATCTGCTTCGACGAATTTCATGTCACCGACATTGCCGACGCCATGATCCTCGGCCGCTTTCTCGAGCAGGTGATGGCGCGCGGCGTGGAGTTCGTCATGACCAGCAACTACGCACCGGGGAAGCTCTACCCCAACGGTCTGCAGCGCGAGCGCTTCCTGCCGGCAATCGCCTTGCTGCAGGGCCGGCTCGACGTGATCGAGGTGGACAACGGCACCGACTACCGGCGGCTGAAGATGGAGCGCGTCCGGCCCTACTACACCGGCGCCGGCGCCGTGGCCGCACTGCAGGCGCTGTTCGCCACGCTGCGCGACGTCGAGGAGGAGCGTCAGCCGCTCGAGGTCGAGGGGCGGCCCATCCCCTACCGCAAGCGCGCCGGCGGCCTGGTGTGGTTCGACTTTGCCGCGCTGTGCGGGGGACCGCGCTCGTACGCCGACTACGTCGACCTGGCGATGCGCTTCCACACGGTGATCCTGTCCGGCGTCCCGCGGCTCGGTCCGCAGCAGGCCGACGCGGCGCGGCGCTTCACCTGGCTGGTCGACGTGTTCTACGACGAGCGCGTGAAGCTGGTCTGTTCGGCCGACGTTCCGCCCGAGCAGATCTTCACCGAGGGCGGCGACGCCAGGACCGCGGCAGCCGAATTCGCGCGCACCGTCAGCCGGTTGACGGAAATGCAGACCGCGACATACCTTCAGTCCCAGAAACCCCCACGATAGGATCCCAGGCCATGACCGCATTCAAGGCGTACCGCATCACCCAGCAGGACAAGGGCGTAAAGGCGGAATTCGTGCCATGCACGCTCGACGATCTCGACCCCGGGGAGGTGGTGGTGCGTGTGGCCTACTCCGACATCAATTACAAGGACGCGCTCGCCGCCACCGGCAAGGGGCGCATCCTGTTGCGGCCCTCGTGCATCGGCGGGATCGACCTTTCGGGTACCGTGCTTTCCTCGAGCGATGCCCGTTTCGCCAAGGGCGATGCGGTGCTCGTCGTCGGGCACGAACTCGGCGTCAAGCATCACGGCGGCTATGCGCAGTACGCGCGCGTGCCGGCAGACTGGGTGGTCAAACTGCCGCAGGGCCTCAACCTGTGGGAGGCCATGGCGTTCGGCACCGCCGGGTACACGGCCGGGCTGGCGATCCTGAAGATGGAGCTGAACGGCCTCAGGCCGGCGAACGGCCCCGTGATCGTGAACGGCGCCACCGGCGGCGTCGGGTCGATCGCGATCGCGGCGCTGGCGAGGCTCGGCTATCACGTCGTCGCCCTGACCGGCAAGGAATCCGAAACCGATTGGCTGAAGAGAATCGGCGCCAGCGAGGTCAAGTTGAGACAGGATCTCGATCTCGCCAAGATCCGGCCGCTCGATCGGGCCACCTGGGCCGGCGCGATCGACAATCTCGGCGGCGAGGTGCTGGCCTGGATGGCGAGCACCATGAAGGTGAACGGCGTGATCGGCTCGATCGGCATGGCGGCGAGCCCGAATTTCAGCAGCTCGGTGTTTCCGTTCATCCTGCGCGGCGTCAGTCTGCTCGGCATCAATTCCACCGACGCGCCGAACCCGGATCTGGAGCGGGAAACCTGGCGCCGCCTGGCGAGCGACCTCAAGCCCGCGATGCTCCAGGACATCGCCCGCAGCATCGCCTTCGAGCAGTTGCCCGGTGCGTTCGACGATTTTATCCAGGGACGGGTGCGCGGCCGGCTGGTGGTCGACCTGAATCCGTAAGGCGCGCGTAAGCGGACGCGCCAACAATTGCCGCATCTCCGGGAGGACCGTCATGGCCAGCTACAGGGAATTCCACCGCCGCTCGATCGAACAGCGCGACGCCTTCTGGCGCGAGGAAGCCGGGCTCGTGCATTGGCACCAGCCCTTTGCGCAGGTGCTCGATTATTCGCGCCCGCCGTTCGCGAAATGGTTCGTCGGCGGCGAGACCAACCTGTGCTACAACGCCATCGACCGCCATCTGGCGGCGCGCGGCGAGCAGAAGGCGCTGGTCTGGATCTCGACCGAGGTGGACCAGGAGCGGAGCTACACCTTCCGCGAGCTGCACGCAGCGGTGCAGCAGGTGGCGGCGATGATGCAGGCGCTCGGCGTGCGGCGCGGCGATCGCGTCATCATCTACATGCCGATGATCGCCGAGGCCTGCTTCGCGATGCTCGCCTGCGCGCGCATCGGCGCCATCCACTCGGTGGTGTTCGGCGGTTTCGCCGCGGCGAGCCTCGCGGCGCGCATCGATGACGCCCGGCCGAAGCTCATGATCACCGCCGACGGCGGCAGCCGCATGGGCAAGCGGGTGCTCTACAAGTCGCTGGTCGACGAATCGATCCGGCTGGCGCAGTCGCCGCCGGAACGGGTGCTGATCTACCGCCGCGGGCTCGATCCGGACATGCCGGTGGTGCCCGGCCGCGACGTCGACTGGCAGCAGTTGGCCGCGCAGCACGCGGGCGCGCAGGTGCCCTGCGCCTGGCTGGAATCGAGCGAGCCGTCCTACATCCTCTATACCTCCGGAACGACGGGCAAGCCGAAGGGCGTGCAGCGCGACGTCGGCGGCTATGCGGTGGCGCTCGCCTCCTCGATGGAACGCATCTACTGCGGTCATGCCGGCGAGACCATGTTCACCACCTCCGACATCGGCTGGGTGGTCGGGCACTCGTATATCATCTACGCGCCGCTCATTGCCGGCATGACGACGATCATGTACGAGGGCGTGCCGGTGCGGCCGGATGCCGGCATCTGGTGGAAGATCGTGCAGGATCACAAGGTCAACGTGATGTTCTCGGCGCCGACCGCGATCCGCGTCCTGAAGAAGCAGGACCCGGCCTACCTCAGGAAGTACGACATCGGTTCGCTGCGCCACCTGTTCCTCGCCGGCGAACCGCTCGACGAGCCGACGCACGTGTGGATCACTGAGGCGCTGCGCAAGCCCGTGATCGATCATTACTGGCAGACCGAAACCGGCTGGCCGATCCTGTCGTCGGTGCCGGGCGTGGAGCCGACGAAGATCAAGTTCGGCAGCCCGTCGTTCCCGGTCTATGGCTACGACCTGCGGCTGCTGCGCGAGTCGGACGCCTCGGACGCAGACGCCGACGAGAAGGCCGTGGTCACGATCGCGCCGCCGCTGCCGCCCGGGGTGATGAGCACCGTCTGGGGCGACGACGAGCGCTTCGTCAGCACCTATTTCAAGACCTTCACGAAGAAGATGGTCTACGCGACCTTCGACTGGGGCATCCGCGACCGGGACGGCTATTACTTCATTCTCGGGCGCACCGACGACGTGATCAACGTCGCCGGGCACCGCCTCGGCACGCGCGAGATCGAGGAAGCCGTCAGCATGCACCCGAACATCGCCGAGTGCGCGGTGGTGGGCGTGGCCGACGCGCTCAAGGGGCAGATGCCGCTCGCCTTCGCGGTGGCCAAGGACGTCTCGCAGCTCGGGACTGCCGAAGGTCGCAAGCGGCTGGAGAGGGCAGTGATGGAGACCGTCGATCGCCAGCTCGGCGCGATCGCGCGACCCAGCGCCGTGCATTTCGTGACCCTGCTGCCGAAAACGCGCTCGGGCAAGACGCTGCGGCGCGCGATCCAGGCGCTCGCCGAAGGGCGCGACGCGGGCGATCTCACGACGATCGAGGATCCCATGGCGCTCGAGCAGCTGAAAAGCGCGCTCGCCGGAAAATGAAAACCCGCCCTGAATTGACGCTGTCAGACTGCGAACGCATCGCCGCGGCGGCCGTGGCGGAGGCGCGCAAGCACCAGTGGAACGTGGCGATCGCGATCCTCGACGACGGCGGTCATCTGCTGCATTTCCTGCGCCTGGACGGCGCGACGCCGGCCAACGCCGCGATCGCGCTCGAGAAGGCGCGCACGGCAGCACTTTCGCGACGCACCAGCGGCAGCTGGGAAGAGCGCGTCAAGTCCGGCCGCATCTCGATGCTCAAGATGCCCGGCATCCTGCCGGTGCAGGGCGGAGTGCCGATCCTGGTCGAGGGCACTTGCATCGGTGCCGTCGGGGTCTCGGGCGTGCAGTCGCACGAGGACGAGCAGATTGCGCAGGCGGGCATCGACGCGTTGCTCAAGCGCTAGCGGAATAGCCGGTTCTCCGGCAGCGTTTGCCAGCGGGGATGACCCCACACCAGAGGAGGGACGAATGCTCAGGTTCATGATAGGTGCCTTGCTTGCAGCGACCGCGGCCAGTGCCAATGCTCAGACTTACGGGTCGCCGATTTCGCTGGAGCAGGCGACAAGGGTGATGGCAGCTGCCGAGGCCGAGGCGAGGAAGATCAACTTGAACCTGTCCCTCGCGGTGGTCGACACGGGTGGACACATGGTGCTGTTTCAGCGCATGGACGGGGCCTTCTTTGCGAGCGCTGCAGTCGCCCGCGACAAGGCCTGGTCGGCCGCGGCCTACAGGCGTCCCGGCAAGGCGTTCGAGGATCGACTTGCGACCGGAGGCCGGGAGATCCGCATCCTCCAATTACGGGGTGCGAGTCCGATCGATGGGGGCGAACCGATCGTTGCCGACGGCAAGGTGATAGGCGCAATCGGCGTATCCGGCGGCAGCGGCGAGCAGGATGGCCAGGTCGCGAAAGCAGGCGCGGCAGCGCTGAAGTGAGATTGCGACAAGCTAACGGTCACGGCGCCCGCGGGCGCCGTTTTCGTTTATGCTTTGAGCATGATCCGCATCCTGATCGCCACTGCCCTGATCGTCGTCGCGCCCGAGTTGCGCGCGGGCTGCGACGACGCGCCGGGACCCGGGGTCGACTGGTCGGGCTGCAACAAGGAACGCATCGTGCTGACGCGCGCCTCGCTGCAAAAGGGGAAATTCGACCGGGCCGTGCTCGCGGGGATGAATTTCGCTTCCGCGGACCTCGCCGCGGCGAGCTTCCTCTCGGCCGAGTTCAACCGCACCTCGTTCCGCGGCGCCAATCTGGAAGCGGCCCGGTTCGACAAGGCCATGGCGGTGCGCAGCAATTTTTCCGGCGCGCGGATGAACGGCGCATCGCTGGAGAAGGCGGAACTGGTGCGCTCCAACCTGAGCGGCGCCCAGCTCAGGGGCGCCAGGCTGTCCAAGGGCGACTTCGGCCGTTCGGTGTTCGACAAGGCGGACCTGAGCGACGCCGACCTGCGTTTTTCCAACCTGGCGCGCGCCCGCCTGACGGAGGCGAAGCTGGCGGGAGCCGATCTGTCGAATGCGTTCACGCTCAATACCCGCTTCGACGGCAGCGATCTTTCCGCCGTGAAGGGCCTGACGCAGGCGCAACTCGACATTGCCTGCGGCGACGCCAAGACCCGGCTTCCGGCAAGACTGAAGAAACCCGGATCGTGGCCCTGCGCCGAGTGATGGCGGCCTGAAGCAAAGCGCGGCTGCAGGCGATGAACCAGGAAGACGCCATTAGCCGGCAGCGCCTGACGGCGATCCTCGCTGCCGACGTCGCCGGGTTTTCGCGCCTGATGAGCGAAGACGAGCGCGCCACGGTGGCCTCGCTCGAATCCTGCCGGGCAGCGTTTCGCGAGGGCATCGTGATGCACGCCGGCCGCGTCGTCGATACCGCGGGCGACAGCGTGCTTGCGGTATTCGACAGCGTGCTCGATGCGGTGGCCTGCGCGATCGCGGTGCAAAGGGCGTTGCGCGCGCATAACGACCCGCTGCCGGAGGCGCGCCGCATGCAGTTCCGCATCGGCGTCAACCTCGGCGACGTGATCACACGGCCCGACGGCACGGTCTACGGCGACGGCGTCAACATCGCGGCGCGCATCGAGAGCCTGGCCGAGCCGGGGGGCGTGGCGATCGCCGGCAGCGTGCGCGACAGCGTCGCCGGCAAGCTCGGGCTCGCGTTCGCCGACCTCGGCGAGCAGGAAGTCAAGAACATCGCCCGGCCGGTGCGCGTGTACCGCGTCAAGGTGCCGGCGCAGGCCGGCGAGGCCGCGCGCGCGCCCGTCGCGCGCGAGCGGCCGGACAAGCCCTCGATCGCCGTGCTGCCGTTCAACAACATGAGCGGCGACCCGGAGCAGGAGCACTTCGCCGACGGCATCACCGAGGACATCATCACCGAGCTGTCGCGCTTCCGCGAGCTGTTCGTGATCTCGCGCAACTCGTCGTTCAAGTTCAAGGGCCGGCCGGTGGAGGTGCAGAAGTTCGCGGGCGAACTCGGTGTGCAGTACGTGGTCGAGGGCAGCGTGCGCAAGGCCGGCAAGCGCGTGCGCATCACGGTGCAGCTGATCGACGCCGAAACCGACCACCATCTCTGGGCCGAGCGCTATGACCGCGATCTGGAGGATATCTTCGCCATCCAGGACGAGGTCACCTCGTCGAT
>SCUH01000251.1 GCA_004298295.1 Betaproteobacteria bacterium
GCCGGCACCGGCATCGGCAAAGCGTCCGCGCTCGCGCTGCTCGCGGCGGGCTGGCAGGTGGTGTTCGCAGGGCGCCGCGGCGAGGTCCTGCAGAAGGCGATCGCCGAGGCCGGCGCCGCGGCTTCGCGTGCCCTTGCTGTGCCCACCGATGTTGGCCAGGCCGAGTCGGTGCGCAAGCTTTTTGCCGTCGTGCGCGAGCGCTTCGGCCGCCTCGACCTGCTGTTCAACAATGCCGGCATGGGCACCCCGGGAAACATCGCTCTCGAAGACCTCTCGCTCGAGCAGTGGCAGGCGGTGCTGGGCGCGAACCTGACGGGCGCGTTTCTCTGCACGCAGGAGGCGTTCCGCATCATGAAGCAGCAGACGCCGCGCGGCGGGCGCATCATCAATAACGGCTCGATCTCGGCACATGCGCCGCGCCCCAATTCGGCGCCCTACACGGCCACCAAGCACGCGATCACCGGGCTCACCAAGGCAGCGCAGCTCGACGGCCGCAGGTACGGCATCGCGGTCGGACAGATCGACATCGGCAACGCGGCGACCGAAATGACCGAGCGCATGGCGAAGGGCGTGCCGCAGGCCGACGGCAGCCTGAAGGTCGAGCCGCGCATGGACGTGCAGCACGTGGCGCAGGCGATCGTCTACATGGCCGGATTGCCGCTCGAGTCCAACGTCCTGTTCATGACGCTGAAGGCGACGCAGATGCCGTTCGAAGGGCGCGGCTGAGTCCATGTTCGATCTCACCGGAAAGGTCGCGATCGTCACCGGCGGCAACGGCGGCATCGGGCTTGGCATGGCGCGCGGCCTCGCCGGTGCGGGCGCCCGCGTCGTGGTCGCGGCGCGCAACGCGAAGAAATCCGCGGCCGCGGTGCGCGAGCTTGGCAGCGGCGCGCTGGCGATCGAGGTCGACGTCAGCGACGAGTCCTCGGTCAAGGCCCTGATGCGGGATGCCGTCGCGCAGTGCGGCCGATTGGACATCCTGGTCAACAATGCCGGCATCAATATCCGCAAGCCGCCGCACGCCCTGTCGCTCGCCGAATGGCGCCAGGTCATCGATACCAATCTCACCAGCGCGTACTTGTGCTCGCACGCGGCGCATCCGCAGCTGCAGCGTTCCGGCGGCGGCAAGATCATCAATATCGGCTCGATGATGTCGATTTTCGGCGCGGCTTACGCACCCGCCTACGCCGCCAGCAAGGGCGGCATCGTGCAATTCACCAAGGCCTGCGCCGCGGCGTGGGCGGCGGACAATATCCAGGTCAATGCGATCCTGCCGGGGTGGATCGACACCGACCTCACGCGCAATGCCCGCGATCAGGTCGCCGGCCTGCACGACAGCGTGCTCAGGCGCACGCCTGCGGCGCGCTGGGGCGTGATCGACGATTTCCGCGGCATCGCGGTGTTTCTCGCCGGTGCGGCATCGCCTTTCATCACCGGCGCGGCGATCACGGTCGACGGCGGTTACTCGATCCAGGGCTGACCGTGGCGCGGCCGCGACCCGACAAGGCCTACCGCAACCGCGCTTTCCTCGACAGCAAGGACGCGCGCGCCCTCAGGATCCTGGCGGAGTATCTGGAGCCCAAGAGCCGCCTCGAGCGCTACCACATCGACGACACGATCGTCTTCATGGGCTCCGCGCGCATCCGCCCGCCCGAGCAGGCCCGGGATCCGGCCGCGCAGGAGATGGCGGTGTTCTACGACGCCGCGCGCGAACTGGCCCGCCGGCTGACGCAATGGTCCAAGGAACTCGACCCGAAGGAACGGCGCTTCGTGGTGTGCACCGGCGGGGGGCCGGGAATCATGGAGGCCGCCAACCGCGGCGCGGCGGAGGCGCACGGCATGAACGTCGGGCTGCGCATTTCGATGCCGATCGAGGAAGGCGAGAACCCGTACATCACGCACGAGCTCGCGTTCCGGTTCCATTATTTTTTCATGCGCAAGTTCTGGTTCTACTACCTCGCCAAGGCGGTGATCGTGTTCCCCGGCGGCTTCGGCACGCTCGACGAGCTGTTCGAGCTGCTGACGCTGGTGCAGACGCGCAAGATGACCAAGCCGATGCCGATCGTGCTGTTCGGCTCCCGGTACTGGCGCGAGGTGATCGACTTCGATGCGCTCGTGCGCCACGGCACCATCGACCCGGGCGACGTCGACCTCGTGTACCGCAGCGATTCGGTCGATGAGGCCTATCACTGGCTCGTCCAGCAGCTCAGCGAGCATGCGCTCGGCCGTCCGGGGCCGATGCTCTAGGCGCTGGCGCTGCTCTTGGTCCTGCTCGCGCCGCTCGCCGACCTGAAGCAGGCGCCGCCGCGGTCGGACGGCGATACCGACCAAAGTCGTAAGACCTCCGCGCTGCACGCGCGCTCCGCGGCCCGTGATACAACACGGCTGCCGTGAAGATTCTTGTGGTCGACGACTACGCGCTGGTGCGCGAGGGACTGCGCCACGCCCTGCAGGCGCTGGACGACAGCGTCGAGGTCCTCGAGGCACGCGACGCCGAGGAAGCGCTGCGACTGATCGCACAGCAGCCGGCGCTCGATCTGGTGCTGCTCGACATCGGCCTGCCCGGCATGGACGGCTTCCTCGCGCTCGACGAATTTCGCCGCGCGCACAGCGCAGTTCCGGTGGTGGTGCTGTCGGCCTCCGCCGCGCAGCGCGACATCGCTGCGGCGCTGAACATGGGTGCCATGGGCTACATCCCGAAAATGGCGCCGCGCGAAGTCATGCTGCGCGCACTGCGCCTCGTGCTGGCGGGCGGCGTGTACATTCCGCCGCAGGCGATCGGCATGCACGATTACACCGGCAGCGCCGCCGCCGGCGCGACCGCCGTGCCGCAGTCACTGGAAGAACTCGGGCTGACCGACCGGCAGCGACAAGTGCTCGGTCTGATCGCCCAGGGCAAGCCGAACAAGGTGATCGCCAACGAGCTGCAGATCTCCGAGCCTACGGTGAAGGCGCACGTCACCGAGATCCTGCGCGCGCTCAAGGCTTCGAGCCGCGCGCAGGCCATGGTCACGGCAAGGCGTTTCGGCCTGCGCTGAACGGCTGCCGCCTGCCTCGGGGCGGGTCCGTCGTTTCTTGTCTCAGATCAACTCCGGGCGCAAAGGCTATTGAATCGCCCCTGCTGCGGGCGCTGAATGAATCCATCTTCTCGCTGCATGGCAGGAGGTGCCCATGTCGCTTATCACCGCGTTCGTTCTGGTGGCGGCACTGCTCGTCGCCGTCTCCCTTTTCAACGGCATCGTCTCGATGGCCCACGGCGGGGTCGAGGATCAAGCCGCAAGCCACCGGCTGATGTTCAGGCGCGTCGGCTGGCAAGCCCTCGCGTTCCTGTTCATCCTGCTCGCGCTGCTCGTCAACCTGAAGTAGGTCTCACGCGCGAGGCAGTGGAAGCCTCGCGTGCGCGTTACGCCCGAAGGCGGGCAGGATGATGAATGAACAGGCGCAACGCACTTGTCGTGCTGTTTGTGTTTGGTTCGGTAGCCGCGCCATGGCGCTCTTTCGCCCAGCAACAGCCAATGCTGTGGCGGCTCGGTTATCTATCGCCGGGATCCGGTCCGTCCGACGCAACACACTCCTTTGTTCGGAGATTGCGCGAACTCGGATACATCGAGAACAGGAATATCGTCATCGAGTGGCGCTGGGCGGCCGGCGATGTGACGCGCCTGCCACGAATGGCGTCGGATCTGGTACGTCTCAATGTTGACCTCATCCTGGTGGGAACCAATTACGCTGCCGAGGTGGCCAGGGGCGCGACCCGCACCATTCCGATCGTGATTCCGGGAGCGGCCGACCCAGTCGGTAGCGGGCTTGCAGAGAGCCTTGCGCGCCCCGGCGGCAACGTGACAGGTCTTTCGGTGATGGTCCCCGAACTCGCCGGAAAAAAACTGCAGCTACTGCGTGAAATCGTCCCGCAACTGCGGCGCGTTGCGGTGTTGGCCCTGGCGCATGCGACCGAACCCGGTTTCGCTACCGGTGCGCGCCTGCTCCTGGACCAGCTGAGGCAACCGGCACGGCAACTTGGGATCGCAATCCTTCCTCAAGCGGCAGGCGTCGCTGCAGATGTTCCGACGGCTTTTGCGGCGATGCACAGGGAGAAGGCTCAAGCGCTCATTGTTCAGGCGAACTCTTTGACGTTCGATCACCGAAAGCGGATCGCGGAGCTCGCCGCACGGCAGAACCTGCCGACGATCTACGACTTGAAATTTGCCACAGAGGCAGGTGGACTGATCTCCTATGGACCGGATATCGTCGAGATGTATCGGCGGGCAGCAGAAATAGTGGATAAGGTATTCAAGGGAGCGAAGCCTGCCGATATGCCGTTCGAGCAACCGACCAAGTACGAACTGGTAATCAATCTAAAAAGCGCCAAGGCTCTCGGTCTCAATATTCCGCGGTCATTGCTGTTGCGCGCCGATCAGGTGATCGAATGACAGGCCTGCGAACGAGTGGTAACTACTGTTCGCAGTTTCTGGCGATTCCACCCCAAGGCTAATGCCATGAGATTCGCGGCGGGCAGCTTGGTCACGATTCTGACGCTCGTATTACCCGCCGCGCCGCTCATCGCCCAATCGCAGGCTCCAGGGAGGATGTACCGCATCGGCTGGCTCGGCACCGCAGTGCAGACCGAACCCGAGAGAGAGCGTCTTTGGGGGCCGTTCCACCGAAGGCTTTCAGAGCTGGGTTACGTGGAAGGGAACAACACCGTGGTCGAGCGTCGCTACTCGGAGGGCAAGCTCGAGCGTTTTCCAAGTCTTGCCGCGGAGTTGGTTCGACTCAATGTAGACGTCATCGTTACCGTGGGCCAGCCGGCCACTCAAGCCGCGCAGAAGGTGACCACGACCGTTCCCATCGTGATGACGGGCGTTGTCGATCCCGTGGGGGCCGGGATCGTCGCGAGCTTGGCCAGGCCAAGTGGAAACACTACAGGCCTCAGCGTCCTCTCAACGGATCTGGTCACGAAACGGTTGGAGCTTCTGAAGGCGATCGTTCCCGAGGTCTCCAGCGTGGGCGTATTCCGGAATCCCGGTAACAAGAGCAACGAACTCCAGTTTCAATCGATCAAGACCACGGCCGAAGCCCTTAAGGTGCGGCTCCAACCCATCGGCGTTCGCGGTCCGAACGATGTCGAGACTGCATTTCAAGCCGCGACTCGGGAGCAAGCTGGCGCGCTCGTGGTGCTGGATGATCCGGTGATCTATGACCAGCGAGCGCAGATTGCGGTGCTTGCAGTGAAGAACCGGCTGCCGTCGGTGGGCGGATTGACGGGATTCGCGGAGGCAGGTGGGCTCATGAGCTACGGGACAAACCTCCCCGAGCACTTCCGCCAGGCCGCCACCTATGTCGACAGGATTCTCAAAGGGGCCAAGCCCGCCGACCTCCCCGTCGAGCAGCCGACAAAGTTCGAGCTGGTGATCAACCTGAAAACCGCCAAGACCTTGGGACTGACCATCCCGGCCGCGCTCCTGGTGCGGGCCGATCGCGTTATCGAGTAGCGGGACTGCGCCCCAACCGCCGGTCGAATTCCTCGGCCACCTGCGCGTCGTGGTCGAGCATCTCCTGCGCGTCGCGGTCGCCGTAGTGCAGCACGCCGAACTCGGCGTAGAGCTTTTGCACCCGCTCGCCCCACAGGCCGATGTCCTTCACGATCGGCACGATGCGGCTGAACAGGCGCTTGCGGAAGCGGATCTGCCCTTCCGAGCCTTCCAGCTCGGCGAGCGCGTCCTTCGGATCGATGCCGAGCCGCTCCCACATCTCGGGCGAATTGAA
>SCUH01000252.1 GCA_004298295.1 Betaproteobacteria bacterium
ACCGCGGGGGCGAGGCGCTGCGCGGCGCCGCGTCCGGCGCGCGGATTGACGATCAGGTGGATTCGCCGCATGCGCTCGCGGCATTCTATCCAGCTGCGCCGCCCGGTCGGCTAGAATCGGAGCCGGCCCAGCGATGCGGATCCTGATTTCGAACGATGACGGTTATTTTGCGCCCGGAATCACGTTGCTGGCGGAGCGCCTGGCGGGGCTTGGCGAAGTCACGGTGGTGGCTCCCGAGCGCGACCGTTCCGGCGCGTCCAATTCCCTGACGCTCGATCGGCCGCTCACGGTGCGGCGCGCGTCGAACGGTTTTTACTTCGTCAACGGCACGCCGACCGATTGCGTGCACCTCGCCGTAACGGGGCTGCTCGATTTCCTGCCGGACATCGTCGTCTCGGGCATCAACCTGGGCGCCAACATGGGCGACGACACGATCTATTCCGGAACCGTGGCGGCGGCCACGGAAGGCTTCCAGCTCGGCATTCCGTCGCTCGCCGTGTCGCTCGCGAGCAAGTCCGGCCGCCATTTCGAGACGGCCGCCGCCGTCGCGGTCGAGATCGTGGCGCGGTTCAGCCGCGCGCCGATCGCGCAGCCGGTGCTGCTCAACGTCAACGTGCCCAGCGTGTCGCGCGAGGAACTCGCGGGCGAGGAAGTGACGCGCCTGGGCAAGCGGCACAAGGCCGAACCGGTGGTGAAGGTGCAGACCCCGCGCGGCGAAACCGCTTACTGGATCGGGCCCGCGGGCACCGCGCAGGATGCCGGGCCGGGGACCGATTTTCACGCCCTCGCGAACCGCCGCGTGTCCGTCACGCCGCTGCAGATGGACCTCACGTTCCGCGCGCAGCTCGAGCTGGTGAAGGACTGGTTCGCGCGATGAACGGCGCCCGCATGAAGAGCCTCGCCGGCATCGGCATGACCTCGGAGCGCACGCGCGCGCGCATGGTCGAGCGCCTGCGCCAGCAGGGCATCGAGAACGAACAGGTGCTCGCGGCCATGGGCACGGTGCCGCGGCATCTGTTCGTGGATGACGCGCTCGCGCATCGCGCCTACGAGGACAGCTCGCTGCCGATCAATTTCGGGCAGACCATTTCGCAGCCCTTCGTGGTGGCGAAAATGATCGAAGCGCTGCTGCGCGGCCGCGCGCTCGGCAGGGTGCTCGAAATCGGCACGGGTTGCGGCTATCAGGCCGCGGTGCTGGCGCAGATCGCGCACGAGGTCTATTCGGTCGAACGCATCCGGGAACTGCACGAGCGCGCGCGCGCCAATCTGCGCGCCCTGCGGCTGCACAACCTGCGCCTCGCTCACGGCGACGGCAATCTCGGCCTGGAGAGGGCCGCGCCTTTCGATTCGATCATCGTCGCGGCGGCCGCGCCGCAGGCGCCGCAGGCGCTGTTACGCCAACTGGCGCCGGGTGGCAGAATGATATTGCCGCTGCGCCACGACGCTGCCAAAGGCGGTGCGGCGGCCGCGCAGCGGCTGGTGCTCGTCGAGCGCGGCGCGCGCGGCTACACCGAAACCGCGCTCGATGCCGTCCGGTTTGTACCGCTTCAGTCCGGAAAGGCGTAATGAGAAAGGCAGTCGTTCTGGCAATCGCGCTTGTGGCGGCAGGGTGCGCCTCGCGCGCCCCCGCGCCGGTGGACGATCGCCGCGGGCGGGCGCCACCCGTGGTCAGTCCGCCAGCGCCGACGCCCGCGGGCACGCCGCTGCCGCGCGAGCACGTGGTCAAGCGTGGCGATACCTTGTTCAGCATCGCGCTCGAGAACGGCGTCGATTACCTCGATCTGGCACGCTGGAACCGGATCGACGATCCGTCCAAACTCAGGGTCGGGCAGTCGCTGCGCGTGGTTCCTCCGGAGGCGCAGGCCGCTGCACGGCCCGAAACGGCGGCGATCGCCGTGGGCGCGGCGCGCGGTGCGGGTGCGGTCGAATCACGGCCGCTCGATCGTCCCACGCCCATGGCAACGCCAGCGGCGGAGAGCGGCATGAAGACCGGACCCAAGGCAACGCGCCTGCCCTATTCGGAGCAGAACCTGGCGCTGCTGTCGAAAGGCGAGCCCGGGACAGCGGCGGCGCCGACGCCGGCGCCGCCGGCGCCGCAGGTGGCTGCCATCGCGCCCAGGCCCGAGACGCCGAAACCCGAACCGGGCAGGCCCGAAGCACGCGATCCGGAGGCGATCGAATTCATGTGGCCGGCGAGGGGCAAGCTGCTGGCCGGGTTCTCCGACGCGGGCAACAAGGGCATCGATATCGCCGGCAGGGCCGGCGATGCGGTGGTGGCGGCCGCGCCCGGTCGCGTGATCTACACCGGCAGCGGCATTCGCGGCCTCGGCAAGCTGATCGTGATCCGGCATGACAACAATTTCCAGAGCGTGTACGCGCACAACCGCGAAATCCTGGTGAAGGAAGGGCAGACGGTGGCGCGCGGGCAAAAGATTGCCGAGCTCGGCGCCACCGACGCCGACACGCCCAAGCTGCACTTCGAGATCCGCAGGTCGGGCAAGCCGGTGGATCCGGTGCGCTACCTGCCCTCGGGCTGAAACGCCGCGCGCAGCGCCGCGGCGAGGTCCGCCACCGCCGCGGCGTAGAAACTCGAACGGTTGTAGCGCGTCAGGACGTAGAAATTGGGGAGCCCGAGGCGGTACTCTGGCGGCGCGTCGCCGTTATCGAGCTGGATCAGCGCAGCGCGGGCCTCGGCCGGCACGCCGTCGAAGCGCACGCCCGCTTTCGCCAGTTCGGCGGCCGGGTGCTTGGGCTCCACGCTGCCGTCGGCAAACGCCTTGTAGCCTTCGCCGCTGACACCGGCTGCCGCGAGGACCGGCGCATCGGCCTGCCAGCCATGCTGCCGGAGGAAATTGGCCACGCTGCCGATCGCGTCTGCCGCGCTGGCGCGCAGATCGACCGCACCGTCGCCATCGAAATCCACTGCGTACCGCAGATAGCTTCCCGGCATGAACTGCGGGATGCCTATGGCGCCGGCATACGAGCCGCGCATCGAGAACACGTCGATGCCGGAGTCGCGCGCGAGCCGCAGGTAGTTGGCGAGTTCGCTGCGGAAAAATCCGGCGCGCGGCGGGTAGTCGAAGGCCAGCGTGGCGAGCGCATCCACGACGCGCCAGCGTCCGGTATTGCGGCCGTAGAAGGTTTCGATGCCGAGAATCGACACGATGATTTCGGCCGGCACGCCGTACTCGCGCTGCGCCCGCTCGAGCGCGTTGCCGTGCGCCTGCCAGAACTCGCCCCCGGCCCGGATGTGGCGAGCGTTGACGAAGATCGCGCGATACGCGTCCCAGGGCCGGCGCGCCTGCGGCGCCGGGGGCTGGATCGCCTCGAGAATGGCGGGTTCGCGTCGCGCGCGGGAGAACACGTATTCGAGTTCGTGCTGCACGAAGCGGTGCTGCTCGACCATCTCGCGGATGAAAGCACGCACTTCCGCGCGTGCCGCGAAGCGCGCGGGCTCGGCGCTCTGCGCGCTCGCCGTCGTGCACGCCAGCAGGAAGGTGCAGAGCAGGGCGCGCGTCATGCCAGGCGCAGATCGCGCACGCGCTGCGCCAGGTCATGGATCGCGCCCCGGGGGCAGTCCTTGCCGTAGCGCAGATCCACATACAGGGCGCCGATGCGCCGGATCGCGTCGCCGGCGCCGGGCAGGCGCCGCGCAGCGCGCTCAGCGTAGTCTCGAGGACCTTCCTGCAAAGCGCGGGTGATGCCGCGCGCGGCCAGCTTGCTGCAGAACCGGCGCCACGCCGCCTGCACCGGATCCCGGCGCGCGTGCCGTTGCACCGACCAGGCGAGCAGGCCAAGCGCGAACGCACCCAGGGCGGTCGACAGCGCGGCCGCCAGGTCGCGCCAGTCGGCGCGTTCCACGCCGAGCCAGGCCATGAACTCGCGCTGCCGTTCCGTGTTGTAACCCAGCACCCGCAGGTTCCATTGGTGGACCAGCGCTTCCCAGTTGTGACGCAGGCCGCGCAGCCACTCGAGCTGCGGGCGCATCAGCAGCGGCAGTCCGGCGTCTGCGGGAACGGCGCGTGCCAGCCCGAAATCGAGCCGCCCGGGGACCGCCGCCGCGGTCGGATCAATCCGCGTCCAGCCGCGGCCATCGACGTGCACCTCGACCCACGCGTGCGCATCCGACTGCCGGATGGTGAGGATGCCGTCCACCGGATTGGGGTCGCCGCCCAGGTAGCCGGTGACGACGCGCGCTGGCAAGCCGGCCGCGCGCATCAGGAAGGCGAACGCCGAAGCGAAATGCTCGCAAAAGCCGCTGCGCGCGGTGAACAGGAACTCGTCGACCGAATCGCGGCCGAGCAGCGGCGGCTCCAGCGTATAGCTGAACCTGGCGTCACGGAAATACTCGATCCCGCGTGCCAACAGCTCGCCGTCGGTGCGCGCCGCGCGCCGCCACTCGGCGGCGAGTGCCCTGGCGCGCGGATTGCCTTCGGCTGGCAGCCGCAGCGCGCGTCGCAGCAGGACCTCGCGTTCGTCCGGGTCCGGCTGCCCGTCGGCCACCGAAAGCATGTCGTAGCGCAGGCGCGCGCGCACCGGCTGCACGGTGACGATCTGCCCGTCGACCGTGAAACGGGCGCCGGCCGGGGCCTGCGACGCCGACTCGAGCGCGAACAGCCAGTTGCGCTGATGCGCTTCGAGCACGATCGCGTAGCGGTAGGTCCTGCCGCCCTGCGGAGCGCGTGGCGGCGTGGTCAGGAGCGTCACGCCTGCGCGCCAGCTGCGGCCATCGAAATCCCAAAGTACCGGACCGCGCCAGTAGCGCTGCCGGGTCGAGGGGATCGGCCCGGCGAATTCGGCGCGGAACGCGAGCGCATCGGACTGGGCGAGCTGCGAGACATCGCCCGGCGACATCGTGTCGGACAGCCCGGTGACGCCGGCGTGCGCGTCCTGCGGCAGGCCCCAGGTCGGTCCCTGCACCCGCGGAAACAGCAGAAAAAGCATCAGCGCCGCGGGCGCGGCGTGCGCCAGCAGCAGCGCGCTGCTGCGCAGGTTGGCGCGCCAGGCGCGGCCCGGCGCGTTGCAGCCAACGAGCGTCGCGGTGATCGCGGCCAGCGCGGCCGCCATCAGCAGCGCGGTCGCGATGCTTTGCGAGTACAGAAAATTGGTGATGATGAGAAAGCAGCACAGAAAGGCGACCACCGCGGCGTCGCGGTGCGTGCGCGTTTCGAGCAGTTTGAGCCCGGAGAACAGCAGCAGCAGAACGATGCCGGGCCCGCGCGCGAAGATCATGCGGTACTCGAGCCACACACCGAGCATCGCCGCCGCGGTGACGAGCAGCAGCAGCGCGCGGCGCGGCAGGGCCCAGCGATTGACCAGCACTGCGACGCGCCAGGCGTACAGCCCTAGCGTGAGAAGCACGAGCCACCACGGGGCGCGCAGCGCGTGCGGCGTCGCGACCAGCAGCAACGCGACGATCAGGCCGGCGAGATCGCGTGCCGTGACCTCCCGCTGCTCGGGCGCCAGTGGGTGCGCTGCAGGCAAAACGGCGCTCATGGCAGGCCGTAGAGAGCGAGCGCCTGCAGGCACGCAGCGCGATGCGCGTCGCCGCGTCCCGGCGCGATTTCGCGCCCGGGCAGGCGCAGCCCGTAGCGCGCGCCGCTTTGCTGCGCGTCGAGCACCCAACCGGTGAGCCGCGACAGGCGCGTCTCGGCATGGAGGTGCGCCGGCAGCAAGGACCAGTCCAGCCAGAGCTCTGCGGCGGCCTCGCCGGAGAATTGCTTGGTGAGCAGGCGATCGCTGCGGGCGTAGGCCTTCCAGGCGACGTGACGGGGCGAATCGGAGCGCTGATAACCGCGCAGGCCGGCGAAATCGTCATTGCCCGTCGCCTGGGCGCGGATCGCGCCCGCCGTCGCGTGCGGGCTCGATGGCGGCAGCGCGCTGCGCTCAGGCTTTGGATACACGATGCACGCGGTATCCGGTTCGACGTAGCTCCAGGCACGGAACAGGCCGAGCGGAAACCGCGTCTCGAGCATCACGCGCCCCAGCGCGAGGCGCCCGCGCCGCGCCGCGGGCACCGCCAGCGCCGCCTCGGCGACCGACCGTGCGGCGATGTGCGCCACCATTTGCGTACCCGATGCGACATGGCGCGCCAGGATCGCCGGGCGGTCGAACGGCGCGCGATTGTCGAGCTCGAGCCGGAACTGCGCGCGTTCTCCGGCAAACACCGCCTCGGCCCGCCGTGCGGTCACCGTCAGCTGGGCGAGGTTGCGCGCCGTGTGCACCATGCCGGCAAACCCGGTGCCGGCGAGCGCAAAGGTCAGGACGAAGCCGAGCGCAAGGGAATAGTTGATCGAACCGAGCAGCAGCAGGCCGAGCGTCGCGGCGAACATCCAGCCCAGGCGTGTCGGCACGATGTAGACGCGGCGCTGGCGCAGCAGGATCGCGCCCCGTTCGGGCGGCGCGAAGCCGTAGAACCAGTTCAGCAGGCGCGGATTCGGGCGCAGCGCGCGCAGCATCTCAGTTCGTGGCGCCGTGGTATTGCCAGCGTCCGCGCCAGGCCGCTTGCACCAGATTCGGATATTCGGGCTTGCCGAGGCTGCCGTTGTAGCGTCCCAGCGCGCGGAAGAAATCCCCGTTCTCGAGGTCGAGGTAGTGGCGCAGGATGACGCAGCCGTAGCGCAGGTTGATGCGCAGCCGGTACAGGTTGTCGCCGGGGCGCTTGAGCAGTTTGGTCCAGAACGGCATCACCTGCATGTAGCCGCGCGCCCCGGCAATCGAAGTGGCGTACTTGCGAAAGCCCGATTCGATCTCGATCAGGCCGAGCACCAGTTGCGGGTCGAGGCCGGCGCGCGTCGCTTCGTGCTGCACAGCCTTCAGCAGCTCGATGCGCTCCTTGCGGTCCGGAATGCGCCAGCGCAGGCGCTCCGACATTGCGTGCACCCACTTGTGCGCGTCGCCCGCGTTGCGGAAGTTGAACACCGGCGGTGCCTGGTCGGCGACTGCGGCGGCAAGTTGCGTGACGACGCTGTCGGCCAGGGGTTCATAGAGCTGCGCGCCCGCCCACGCCTGCAGCGGCAACAGCAGCGCGCCAAGCACCAGGACGCGCCTCATGCCGCGGCGAGCCGCTCCTTCAGTTGCTGCACGCACGCGGCGAGCGGGATCTGCGCCGGCGCTGCGTCGCGGCGTCCCTTGTACTCGGCCTGCGACGCGGCCAGGCCGCGATCGGAAATCACCAGCCGGTGCGGCACGCCGATCAGGTCCATGTCGGCGAACAGCACGCCTGGCCGCTCGTCGCGGTCGTCGAGCAGCACGTCGACGCCGGCCGCCGTGAGCTCGCTGTACGCGCGTTCAGCGGCCTCGCGCACGGCGGTACTCTTGTGATAGCCGATCGGCACCACGCAGGCATCGAATGGCGCCATGGCGCGCGGAAAGACGATGCCGCGCGCGTCGTGGTTCTGCTCGATGGCCGCGCCGACGATGCGCGTCACGCCGATCCCGTAGCAGCCCATTTCCATGGGTTGCGCCACGCCCTGGGCGTCCAGGAAATGCGCCTTCAGTGCCTGTGAATACTTGGTGCGCAGCTGGAAGATGTGGCCCACTTCGATGCCGCGCCGGATGCGCAGGAGCCCGCGGCCGTCGGGGCTGGGATCGCCCTCGACCACGCGGCGCAGGTCTGCAGTCTCCGGTTCCGGCGCATCGCGTCCCCAGTTCGCGCCACTAAGGTGGTAGCCCTCCTCGTTGGCGCCGCAGACGAAATCGGCCATCGCGGCCACCGTGCGGTCCGCAACCACGCGCACGCGCGCACCGACCGGACCGATATACCCCGGCCTGCAGCCCAGCGCGCGCTCGATCTCGGCGTCGGTGGCGAAGCGAAACGGCGCCAGGCCCGGCACCCTGGAGGCCTTGACCTCGTTGAGGGCGTGGTCACCGCGCAGCAGCAGCAGCACGAATTCGTCGTCGTGCATCACCGCGATGGCCTTCACCATGCGCTCGAGCGGCAGGCCGAGCAATGCGGCGACGTCCTCGCAGCGCGTGCGCCCAGGGGTCGGCACGCGCGCGAGCGTCTCGGCGGGCTGGGCGCGGGAGGCAGCCGGCGCAAGCGCTTCCGCCAATTCGACGTTGGCGGCGTAATCCGATTCCGGACACCAGGCGATCGCGTCCTCGCCCGATTCCGCGAGCACCTGGAATTCGTGCGAGCCGGTGCCGCCGATGGCGCCAGTATCGGCCGCCACGGCGCGGAAAGCGAGGCCGAGCCGCGTGAAGATGCGTGTGTAGGTCGCGTACATGTTGCGGTATTCCCGCTCCAGCCCGGCGTGATCGGCATGGAAGGAATAGCCGTCCTTCATGACGAACTCGCGCCCGCGCATGATGCCGAAACGGGGGCGCCGCTCGTCGCGGAACTTGGTCTGGATCTGGTAGAAATGCACCGGCAGCTGGCGGTAGCTTTTCAGCTCATTGCGCGCGATGTCGGTGATCACCTCCTCGGAAGTGGGCTGGATCACGAACTCGCGCTCGTGGCGGTCCTTGAAGCGCAGCAGTTCCGGGCCGTAGGCGCTCCAGCGGCCGGATTCGCGCCACAGCTCGCCGGGCTGCACCACCGGCAGGCTCAGCTCGATCGCCCCGGCGCGGTTCATTTCCTCGCGCACCACGGCCATGACCTTGTGCAGGACGCGCAGGCCGAGCGGCATCCAGGTGTAGATGCCGGCGGCGAGGCGGCGCACGAGCCCGGCGCGGATCATCAGCTGATGGCTGACCAGATCGGCGTCGGCGGGCGCTTCCTTAGTGGTGCCGATGAAGAATCTCGAGCTGCGCATGGCCTCGGGCGCCGGGCGGAACGATTTCGCGCCGGCGTTGTCATTGCTGCGGGGCTGTGAAAAAATGCCGCAGGAATTCTAGCTTAGGTGGTGTCGCCATGCTCGACAGGGACGGCTACCGGCCGAATGTGGGCATCATCCTCGCCAACTGGCGCAACGAGGTATTCTGGGGCAAGCGCGTCAATCAGCATTCGTGGCAGTTTCCGCAGGGCGGTATCCAGCACGGCGAAACGCCCGAAAAGGCGATGTTCCGCGAGCTCGAAGAGGAGATCGGCCTGAAGCCCGATCACGTGCGCATTCTCGGGCGCACGCGCCACTGGCTGCGCTACGATGTGCCGAAACAGTGGGTGCGGCGCGACTGGCGCGGCACCTATCGGGGACAGAAGCAGATCTGGTACCTGCTGCGGCTGCTGGGACGCGATTGCGACGTCAAGCTGCGCGCCAGCGGCCATCCGGAGTTCGATGCCTGGCGCTGGCACGGCTACTGGGTACCGGTCGAGACGGTGATCGAGTTCAAGCGCGCGGTCTACAACCAGGCGCTCGCCGAGCTGCACCGCTACCTCAACGCCGACCGGCCGCGGCGCGCGCCGCGGCCCGCGGCGGCACGCGGCCAAGCCGCCCCCGGCCTGTCCGAATCCTGAAGCGCGCCATGCAGCGGGTGCGGCGCGGGAGCGTTGGCCGTAAATAGCAGTCTTCAATTCGTAATATTGCGAGAATCAATTTGATCAATTGAGGCCGCGGCGCTACCTTGCCACGGTCTGCCGCGCGATTTTCACCCAGGAGATCACCATGCAACTCAAAGGATCGAAGACCCACACCAATCTGAAAGCCGCTTTTGCCGGCGAGTCGCAAGCCAACCGCCGTTACCTGTATTTCGCAGCCAAGGCCGATGTCGAAGGCCAGAACGACGTCGCCGCGCTGTTCCGCTCCACCGCCGAGGGCGAAACCGGTCATGCGCACGGGCACCTCGAGTACATGGAAGCGATCGGCGACCCGGCGACCGACCTGCCCATCGGCAAGACGCGCCTGAACCTGAAGGCCGCCGTCGCCGGCGAGACCCACGAGTACACC
>SCUH01000253.1 GCA_004298295.1 Betaproteobacteria bacterium
CATGTCGGACGAGCTCGGCACCATGGTGTACGGCGAGAACGAGGGCGAGATCTTCCTCGGCCGCTCGATCACCACGCACAAGAACGTGTCCGAGGCGACGATGCAGAAGGTGGACCAGGAAGTCCGGCGCATCATCGACACGCAGTACCGGCTGGCGAGGAAGCTGATCGAGGACAATCGCGACAAGGTCGAGGCGCTCGCCAAGGCGCTGCTGGAGCTGGAAACGCTCGACGCCGACCAGATCGCCGACATCATGGCGGGCAAGCCGCCGCGCCCGCCCAAGTCGAGCGCCTCGCAAGGCAGCAGCACCGGCAGCGGCGGTGCGGCCGCGAGCGAAAGCGCCCAGGGCGCCGCGGCGCCGGCTGCGGGCTGATCCCGCCATCGCCAAGGCGGCGGGCGATCGACTGCGCTGCGGCCGATTCGAGCTCAGGCTCGAGCGGCCGCTCGTCATGGGCGTGCTCAACGTCACGCCCGATTCCTTTTCCGATGGCGGCCGGTTTGCCGACCGTGAACACGCGGTCGCCCGCGCGCACGCCATGGCCGAGGAGGGCGCGGACATCGTCGATATCGGCGGCGAATCGACGCGCCCCGGCGCCGCTGCGGTGGCCGAGGACGAGGAGCTGCGCCGCGTTGTGCCGGTGATCGAGGCGTTGCGCGGCGCGGCATTTCCGCTTTCCGTGGACACGCGCCGTGCGCGCGTCATGCGCGAGGCGCTGGCGGCGGGCGCCTCGATGGTAAACGACGTGCAGGCGCTGCGCGCGCCGGGCGCGCTCGACGCGGTCGCTGCGAGCGGCTGCGCGCTCTGCCTGATGCACATGCAGGGGCAGCCGGGGACGATGCAGCAGGCGCCGCACTACACCGACGTCGTCGGCGAGGTGAAAGCCTTCCTCGCCGGGCGCATCGCGGCGTGCGAGCAGGCCGGCATTGCGCGCAACCGCCTGGTGATCGATCCGGGGTTCGGCTTCGGCAAGACGCTCGCGCACAACCTCGAGCTGCTGCGGCGCCTGGACGAGCTGGCGGCGCTCGGCGTGCCGCTGCTCGCGGGCCTGTCGCGCAAGTCGATGCTCGGCACGATCCTGGGCCGGCCGCAAGCGGACCGGACTGCAGCGAGTCTCGCGGCCGCTTTGCTTGCAGCCGGGCGCGGAGCGAAAATACTGCGCGTTCACGATATCCGGGAGACCCGCGACGCGCTCGCCGTCTGGCAGGCGCTCGCCACGCCATGAGCAGATCGCATTTCGGCACCGACGGCATCCGCGGCACCGTGGGCGCGGCGCCCATGACGCCGGAGTTCGTGCTGCGCCTGGGCTACGCCGCCGGCAAGGTGCTCGCCGGGCGCGACGGCGAGCATCCGGCGGTGCTCATCGGCAAGGACACGCGCATCTCCGGCTACATGATCGAGGCGGCGCTCGAGGCGGGCCTGTCCGCCGCGGGCATCGATGTGCTGCTGTGCGGCCCGCTGCCGACGCCTGGCGTGGCGTATCTCACGCGCGCGCTGCGGCTCTCCGCCGGCGTGGTGATCAGCGCCTCGCACAACCCGTATCCCGACAACGGCATCAAGTTCTTCTCCGGCGACGGCTACAAGCTGCCCGATGCGGTGGAAGCCGAAATCGAGCGCGCGCTCGGCTCGCCCATGGGCTGTAACGAGGCGGCGCGGCTCGGGCGCGCGCGCCGCATCGACGACGCGCAGGGCCGCTACGTCGAGTTCTGCAAGGCCACCTTTCCGGGCGATCTCGACCTGAAGGGTCTCAAGCTCGTGGTCGACTGCGCCCATGGCGCGGCCTACGACGTGGCGCCGCACGTCTTCCACGAACTGGGGGCGGACGTGGTGGCGATCGGCGTCGCGCCGGACGGCGTCAACATCAACCAGGACTGCGGCGCCACGGCGCCGCAGCAGCTGCAGGCGGAGGTGAAGCGCGCGGGTGCCGACCTGGGGCTCGGCCTCGATGGCGATGGCGACCGGCTCGTGATCGCCGACAGCGGCGGCCGGCTCTACGACGGCGATCAGCTGCTCTACGCCATCGCCAGGCATCGCGCCGCCAAGGGCAGCGTCGCCGGCGTGGCCGGCACGCTCATGAGCAACCTCGGATTCGAGCAGGCGCTCGCGCGGCTGCGGCTGCCGTTCGCGCGCGCGCGCGTCGGCGACCGCTACGTGCTCGAGCTGCTGCGCGAGAAAGGCTGGCAGCTGGGCGGCGAGAATTCCGGCCACATCATCTGCCTCGACAAGCACACCACCGGCGACGGCATCATTTCGGCGCTGCAGGTGCTGACCGCGATGCGCGAGAGCAGCCGTACGCTCGCCGAGCTGACCGCGGATCTGGTGATGTTTCCGCAGGTGCTGCTCAATGTCGCCGTGCCGCCCGGTTTCGACTGGAAGCAGCACCCGGCGATCGGCGCGGCGCAGTCCCGGGCCGAGCGTTCGCTCGACGGCCGCGGCCGCGTCCTGCTGCGGCCCTCGGGCACCGAGCCCGTGCTGCGCGTGATGGTCGAGGGCGAGCCGCGCGAGGCGATCGACGCCGCCGCCCGGGAGATCGCCGCAGCCGTGCGTCAGGCGACGGGGACTTGATCGAAGTCAAACCGACCGTGGCGAACTTGCCCAACATGTCGCCACGATGGAATCGGTCCAGTCCGACGTAGCCATAGTCGGCGCGGGGGGCGCGGGTTTGCGCGCCGCGATCGCGCTGGCGCAGTCCGATCCGAAACTCCGGATCGCCTTGATCTCGAAGGTCTACCCGATGCGCAGCCACACCTGCGCGGCCGAAGGCGGAGCCGCGGGGGTGATCAAGCCCGACGACAGCCTCGAGCATCATTTCAACGACACCGTGGGCGGCGGCGACTGGCTGTGCGACCAGGATGCGGTCGACTATCTGGTGCAGGAGGCGCCCAAGGAGCTGATCCAGCTCGAGCACTGGGGCTGTCCCTGGAGCCGCGAACCGAACGGCTCGGTGGCGGTGCGGCCCTTCGGCGGCATGAAGAAGCAGCGCACCTGGTTCGCCGCCGACAAGTCGGGCTTCCACATCCTGCACACGCTGTTCCAGACCTCGCTCCAGTTCGCCTCGATCCGGCGCTTCGACGAGTATTACGTCACCGAGCTGCTGGTGGACGAAGGCCGCTGCGTCGGCGCAGTCGCGATCGAGATGCGCAGCGGCCAGCTGCGGCGCTTCGACGCGCGCGCCGTGATCGTCGCCGGCGGCGGCGCCGGGCGCATGTTCCCCTTCACCACCAACGGCGCCATCAAGACCGGCGACGGCATGGCGCTCGCCTACCGCGCCGGCGTCGCGCTGAAAGACATGGAGTTCGTGCAGTACCACCCCACCGGGCTGCCGAGCACCGGCACGCTGCTGACCGAGGCCTGCCGCGGCGAAGGCGGCGTGCTGCTGAACAAGAACGGCCGCCGCTTCCTGCAG
>SCUH01000024.1 GCA_004298295.1 Betaproteobacteria bacterium
GTGTCGGAGCGCCTCAACGACTCGAGCGGCTCCTACCTCAGGGCGACGCGCAAGCTCGGCGACTGGCAGACGCGCTTCCAGCGCCTCGAAATCTACGATACGCCGCACTACGGCCGCATCCTGCGCGCCGACGGCTGCAACCTGCTTTCGGAGCGCGAGGAGTTCGTCTACCACGAGAACCTGATCCATCCTGCGCTCACCGCGCAGGCCGCGCCCAGGCGCGTCCTGATCGTCGGCGGCGGGGCCGGCGGCGCCGCGGAAGAAGCGCTCAAGCATCCTTCGCTCGAGCAGGTCACGCTGTGCGAGATCGATGCCGAGCTGCTGCAGCTGGCGCGCGAGCATTTCACGAGCGTGCATCGCGGCGTCTTCGACAATCCGAAGCTGCGCCTGCGGGTCGGCGACGGCCTCAAGCTGCTGCGCGAGACGCACGAGCGCTTCGATCTGATCGCGCTCGACCCGGGCGATCCGGCGGCGCCGGCCGAGGACAGCCATGCGCTCGAGCTGCTGCAACGCTGCCGGCAGGCGCTCGCGCCGGGCGGCGCCCTGGTGCTGCCGATCGGCATGCCGGTGGCGCGCCCGGAGCGCGTGGCGGAACTGGCGCAACGGTTGAACGGGGTGTTCCGAATCGTGCGTCCCTACACGCTGTACGTGCCGCTTCGCGGCGGGCAGTGCGCGCTCGCCGTGTGCTCCGACAAGCTCGATCCCAAGAGTTTCACGGCCGACGAAATCGACCGGCGCATCGAGCAGCGCCGGCTGCAGGACCTGCGCTTCTACAACGGCGAAACCCACGAGGGCGTATTCGCGCTGCCCAATTACGTGCGCGACCTGGTCAACCCGCCGCGCCTGCGGCTGCAGCTGCGCAGCCGCCGGCTGGGAGTCGTCAGCTAGGCAAGGGTCTTCAGCACCTCGCGCGCCGTGCCGAAGAGCTGGTCGATCTCCGCTTTCTGGATGATGAGCGGCGGCGCAAAGGCAAGGATGTCTCCCGAGACGCGGATGTAAGCGCCCTTCTCGAACGCCTTGACGTGCGCATCGAAGCCGCGCGCCCCCGGTGCGCCCGCGCGCGGCGCCAGCTCCACCGCCGCGATCAGGCCGATATTGCGGATGTCGACCACGTGCGGGCAGTCCCTGAGCGCGTGCGCGGCGTCCTCCCAGTACTGCGCGATCTCGCCCACGCGCGTCAGCAACCCTTCCTCTTCGTACACGTCCATCGTGCCGAGTCCGGCCGCGCAGGCCACAGGGTGCGCCGAGTAGGTGTAGCCGTGCGGCATCTCGATGGCGTTTTCCGGGCCGGTCATGAAGGCCTGGTAGAGGTCTTCCTTCATGAAGACCGCGCCCATCGGCACCGTGCCGTTGGTGATGCCCTTGGCGGTCGTGATCAGGTCGGGCGTGACGCCGAAGTACTCCGAGGCGAACGGCTTGCCGAGGCGCCCCCACGCGTTGATCACTTCGTCGAAGATGAGCAGGATGCCGTGCCGGTCGCAGATCTCGCGCAGCTTCTGCAGGTAACCCTGCGGCGGCACGAACACGCCCGCCGAGCAGGCCACCGGCTCGACGATCAGCGCCGCGATGGTCGAGGGGTCGTGCAGCTGGCACAGCCGCTCGAGGTCCTCGGCGAGCTCGGCACCGTGCTTGGGCTGGCCGCGCGAAAAGGCGTTTTTCGCCGGATCGTGCGTGTGGCGGATGTGATCGACGCCCGCGACCAGCGCGCCGAAGATCTTGCGGTTGCCGACGATGCCGCCGACCGCGGTGCCGCCGAAATTGACGCCGTGGTAGCCCTTCTCGCGGCCGATCAGGCGCATGCGGTGG
>SCUH01000254.1 GCA_004298295.1 Betaproteobacteria bacterium
GCTCGCGGATCCAGGCGTCCGAGGTGTCGAGGCGCTGCGCGAATTCCTCGTTGCGCACCACGCGCGGCGGCAGATAGCTGCCGGTGCCGATGATGCGGGCGTAGTTCATGCCGCGGCGCTGCGGGCGAGCGGCGGCGCGGCCTGCATCTCGGCCATGCGCCGCTTGATGCGCTCGAGCACGTCGTTGCGCACTTCGTCCTCGGCGCGCCGCAGCGCCTGGCCGAAGGCGTAGACGTCCGCCGAGCCGTGGCTCTTGACGACGATGCCGCGCAGACCGAGCAGGCTGGCGCCGTTGTAGCGGCCGGGGTCCATGCGCACGCGCAGCGCGCGCAGCACCGGCCGCGCCAGCAGCGCCGAGAATTTGCGCCACGCGCTGCGCGAGAATTCCTGCTGCAGGTAGCCGACGATCATCTTGGCGACGCCTTCCGAGGCCTTCAGCACCGAATTGCCGACGAAGCCGTCGCAGATCACCACGTCGACAGTGCCCTTGTAGATGTCGTCGCCCTCGACGTTGCCGCAGAAATTGAGTCCGCTCGCGCGCAGCAGCTCGGCCGCAAGCTTCACCGTATCGTTGCCCTTGATGTCTTCGACGCCGATGTTCAGCAGCCCCACCGTGGGTCGCTCCTTGTGCTCGAGCGCCGCCACCAGCATCGCGCCCATGATGCCGAACTGCATCAGCTGCTGCGGCGTGCAGTCGACATTGGCGCCGAGGTCGAGCACGTAGGTGCCGCCACCGCCCGCGTTGGGCAGCACCCCGGCGATCGCCGGCCGGTCGATCCCGGGCAAGGTCTTCAGCACGAAGCGCGAGATCGCCATCAGCGCACCCGTATTGCCGGCGCTGACACAGGCGTGCGCCTCGCCGCGGTGCACCAGATTGACGGCGACGCGCATCGAAGAGTCCTTCTTGGCGCGCAGCGCCTGCGCCGGCGGTTCGTCCATGCCGACCACTTCGGCGGCCGGCTGCACGCGCAGGCGCGGACCCTGGGCCGCGCCGCGCGCGCCGAGCTCCGCCTCGATGGCCTCGGTCTTGCCGACCAGCACACAGCGCGCGTCGGCGCGCTCGCGCAGGAATTGCAGCGCGGCCGGCACGGTCACGTGAGGGCCGTGATCGCCCCCCATGCAGTCGACGGCTAGGATGATTTCCATAGGCTCGCGCGGCCGCGCGCAGGGCGCGCGGCGCGACGCTGACCCCAGGCTATTCGCCCTTGGTCCGCACCACCTTCTTGCCGCGGTAGAACCCGGTCGGGCTGATGTGATGGCGCAGATGCACTTCGCCCGTGGTCGGCTCGATGGCCGTCGGCGGACGGGTGAGGAAATCGTGCGAGCGGTGCATGCCGCGCTTGGACGGGGTTTTGCGATTCTGCGGGACTGCCATGTTCTGCTCCTGTCAAAAAAAATCAATGGCCGGCGGACCACCCGGTCCGCCCGGCGTCAGTGCTTTTCCCCCAGCAAGGCGCGAAGCCCCGCGAACGGGCGCTGCGGCGCATTGGGTGCATGCGCATCGCGCGTACTGCACTGCTCGTGCCGCGGCGCGTACGGCACGGCCAGCAGCACTTCATCCTCGACCAGCTCGAGGACCGGCATTTCCCTGCGCGCCACGATGTGCTCGGGCCCTTCGGCCTCGATCGGCACGGCGGCAAGCTCGGCTTGCTCGGCAAACAACAGCAGCTGCGTTTCCGAACGCAGCTCGAACGGCAGCGGCCCGAGGCAGCGCTGGCAGATGAGCTGCAACCGCCCCGCCACCCTCAGTCGCAGCGCCGGACGTCCGAGCTCCTGCGGCAGTCCCTGCAGTTCGTAATGGATCGTGCCTTCGGGCGTGTATAACGCCCCGAGCAGCCGCCGAAAATCCTTCGCCGCACAATCGCCACTCTGTCTCGAGCCGGACCGCGCAAACTCGAAGCCGTCGATCAGCGGCAGCTGCGGCATGGGGCGCGGATGATATCATCGGCGAAAAAGCTCGTCAAAACAAAGTGATGGCACAGCGCCGCGCACTGGTACTGGCATCGAGCTCGCGATATCGTCGCGAGCTGCTGGCACGCCTGCGCCTGCCCTTCGAATGCGTTGCCCCTCAGGTGAACGAAGATCCGGAGCCCGGCGAGGCGCCGGCCGCCACGGCGTTGCGGCTGGCCGTGATCAAGGCGAGGGCCGTGGCACAGCGCTGCGGCGACGCGGTCATCATCGGTTCGGATCAGGTCGCCTCATGCGGCGGGACGCGCCTGGGAAAGCCGGGATCGCGCGCCAACGCCCTTCGCCAGCTCGAATACCTGAGCGGCAGGACGGCGGACTTCGACACCGCGGTGTGCGTGCTCGACGCGGCCAGCGGCGCGCTGCGCTCGCGCGTCGTCGCCTGCCAGGTGACGTTTCGCGCCCTCAGCCGCGGCGAGATCGAAACCTATCTCGATCGCGAGCAGCCCTACGACTGCGCCGGCAGCGCCAAGTCGGAAGGCCTCGGCATCGCGCTGCTGGCGCGGATCAGGACCGACGATCCGAGCGCGCTCGTCGGCCTGCCGCTGATCGCGCTCACCGAGCTGCTGGCCGAGTCGGGCATCGCGGTGATCGGCTGATGGCGGCGCTCTATCTGATCCCCGCGCCGCTCGGCGGGGCAGCGCAGGACGCGCTGCCCGCGGCCGCGATCGCCACGGTGCGCACGTTGCGCGACTTCGTCGCCGAGAATCCGAAAAGCGCGCGCGCCTTCCTGGCCGCGCTCGGCATGCCCTGTGCGCTGCGCGAACTCGGCATCGCGCGTCTGGACGAGCATACGGGCGCGGGCGAGGTTCCGGCGCTGCTCGGGCCGCTGCGTGCGGGGCGATCGCTCGGCCTGGTCTCCGAGGCGGGTTGCCCGGGCGTGGCCGATCCCGGCGCCGAACTCGTCAGCCTAGCGCATCGCGAGGGTTTCCGCGTGGTGCCGCTGATCGGGCCATCGGCGATCCTGCTGGCCCTGATGGCCTCCGGGTTCGGCGGCCAGCGCTTCGCCTTCTGCGGCTACCTGCCGCGCGAACGCGAGCCGCGCCGGCGCCGCATCCGCGAGCTGGAACAGCGCTCGCGCGCCGAGCGCGAGACGCAAGTTTTCATCGAAACGCCCTATCGCAACCGCGCGCTGCTCGCTGCCTTGCTCGAAGTCTGCCGTGCGCAGACGCAGCTTTGCGTGGCGAGCGGCCTGACGGCGGCGGGCGAGTCGATCGTCGCGCGCAGCATCGCCGAATGGCGCCGCCGCCCGCTCGATCCGGCGGAGAACCCGGCGGTGTTCCTGCTGCAGGCCTAGCGCAGCCCGGCGGGCATGCGCGCCGCGAACTCCATCACGCCCGCGGCCACGCCGACGCCGAAGCGGCGCGCGAACTTCTCGGCGATGTTTTCCTTCTGCGTGTAATCGACGATGTCCTCGGCCTTGATCACCTCGCGCGCGACGTGATCGAGGCTGCCGACGGCGTCGGCCAGCCCCAGCTCGATGCTGCGGCGGCCGCTCCAGATCAGGCCGGAAAAGATTTCCGGCGCTTCCTTGAGGCGCTTGCCGCGGCCTTCGCGCACCGCGGCGATGAACTGCTCGTGGATCTCGTTCATCAGCGCCTGCGCGTATTCCTTGTGCCGCTCTTCCAGCGGCAGGAAGGGATCGAGCATGCCCTTGTTGTCGCCGGCCGTGAGCAGCCGCCGCTCGATGCCGAGCTTCTCCATCAGGCCGGTGACGCCGAAGCCGTCCATGCGCACGCCGATGGAGCCGAGGATACTGGCGGGGCTGACGTAGATGCGGTCGGCGCCGACCGCGGCGTAGTAGCCGCCGGAGGCGCACAGGTCCTCCACCACCGCGTACAGGGGAATTTCCGGGTACTTGCGGCGCAGCCGGCGCATCTCGTCGTAGATGGTCTGCGCCTGCACCGGGCTGCCGCCCGGGGAGTTGATGCGCAGCACCACCCCTACCGTGTGCTTGTCCTTGAACGCGGCGTTCAGCGCCGCGATGATCTTCTCCGCGCTCGCGTCGGCCGCGGGCGCGATGAGGCCGTTGATCTCCACCACCGCGGTATGCCGGCCGCGGGTCTCGGTATGCGCCTTCCAGTCGACCGCGAGCAGGATGATCACCGTGAGATAGGCGAAGGTCAGCAGCTTGAAGAAGATGCCCCAGGCGCGCGCGCGGCGCTGCTCGCGCAGCGCCGCGGTGGCCAGCTTCTCGATCACCTCGCGTTCCCAGCGCTCGCCGTTCTCAGCCATCGTCCCGTCCCTGGTAGTAGATCTCGCCGCCGCGTTCCACCACGCGCAGCCGCACCAGCGGCGTGCCGTTGCAGGGCCCGCCCAGGCAGCGGCCGCTTTCCGGCGCGTACGTCGCGCCGTGCGTCGAGCATATCAAACTGCGCCCCCCGAAGTCGAAGACTTCGCCCTCGCGCCAGTCCAGCTCCATCGGCCTGTGGCCGCAGCGGTTGAGGTAGCCGAACACCGCGCCGTCAAACCGCACGACGAACGCCGGCGCCGTGGCGCCGCGATACGCGATCTCGAAGCGCACCGCCCGGCCGCCATCGGGCAGTGCGCCGGAGCCGCAGATCAGGCGTTCGTTTCCAGCCACCGGGCGAGTTCCTCGACGCTGGCAAGGCACTCGAGCGGCGCCAGGCCGCGCAGCTCGGCCGCCGAATGCGCGCCGTAGGTGACCCCCAGCGCGTCGACCCCGGCGCTGCGCGCCATCTGCAGGTCGTGCGACGTGTCCCCGACCATCAGCGCGGCGGGCGCCTGCGCACCCAGCTCGCGCAGCAGCTCGAGCAGCATGGCGGGGTGCGGCTTGGGGTGGGTTTCGTCGCCACAGCGCGACGCCGCGAAGTATTCGCCAAGGCCGCTCGCACCCAGCGCGCGGTCGAGCCCGCGCCGGCTCTTGCCGGTGGCGAGCGCAAGCCGGTGGCCGCGCCGGGCCAGCCGCTCGAGCAGCGCGCGCACACCGGGGAACAGCTGCAGCGCGTCCTCGCGCGCGAGGAACTGCTGGCGATAGCGCTCCGCGAAATCCGCATACTGCCCGCGCGGCAGCATCGGCACGGCATGGCGCAGCGAGTCGTTCAAGCCCAGGCCGATGACGTGGCGCGCGCGCGCTTCGTCCGGCACCGGCAGCGCCATCTCGCGCGCCGCCGCCTGGATGCACTCGACGATCGTCGCCGCCGAATCGATCAGCGTGCCGTCCCAATCGAAGACGATCAGCGAATACCTGCGTTCAGCGGGCATGCTCGGGCCAGTGCCGGTGCACGAAATTGCGCAGTGCCTCGGGCCAGGGCGCCTCCAGCCGCAGGCGCGAGCCCGTCGCCGGATGGCGGAAGCTGAGCCGCTGCGCATGCAGCATGAGCCGCGCGACGCCTTCGCGGGCGAACGCGCGGTTGGCTTCGAAATCGCCGTACTTGTCGTCGCCCAGTACCGGGTGACCGGCGTGCGCCAGGTGGACGCGAATCTGGTGCGTGCGACCGGTGAGCAGCGTGAGCTCGAGCAGGCTGCAGCGCTCGCTCACGGCGAGCGGCCGCACCCGCGTCACCGCGTTGCGGCCGTCTGCGCTGACGCTGACGCGGCGCTCGCCCGAGGCCGTGACGTACTTGTGCAGCGCTGCGTTCAGTTCCCGCTCGCCGCCCCGCCAGCGCCCCAGCACCGCCGCGACGTAGCGCTTCTCGATTTCGCCTTCGCGCAGCATGCGATGCAGCTCGAGCAGGGCGCTGCGCTTCTTCGCCACCAGCAGCAGGCCCGAGGTATCGCGATCGAGACGGTGCGCGAGCTCGAGGACCTTCGCCTGCGGGCGCGCGGCGCGCAACGCTTCGATGGCGCCGTGGCTGATTCCGCTGCCGCCATGCACGGCGACGCCGGAGGGTTTGTCGAGCACCAGCAGGGCCGCGTCCTCGTGCACCACCGGCAGCTCGAGCGGCCGCGCCGGCGGCGTGCGGCGTGCCGGCGCAGCCAGGCGCAACGGCGGCACGCGCACGCGATCGCCCGCGCGCAGCCGGTACTGCGGCTTCACGCGGCCGCTGTTGACGCGCACCTCGCCGCTGCGCAGCACGCGATAGACGTGGCTCTTGGGCACGCCCTTGAGCCGCCGCAGCAGGAAATTGTCGATGCGCTGCGCCTCGCCGTCTTCGCCGACTTCCAGCAAAGTGGCGCGCGCATTGCCTAACTCTTTCATTATGCGTATGATCTCAGGTTCTGTTTCGAGTTGCGAGGCGCAGGTACCACAAGACGCGGCGGGCAGTCGCCCACGCGCCGGGACCTGTCACCCGCCTCCTGCCCGGCCGCAGCCGGGCCTGAAGCAGTGGTTAATCTCGCTCACCGCAAGTAGCGATCTTACTGTAGCCATCCGCGCGTAGAAGACTCGCAGGCCTCTT